>NZ_JATABF010000003.1:0-220635 GCF_036533715.1 Vibrio sp. M260121
GCCAGAGTGATTATTGCCAACCGCATGAAAGCAGTGCTTACCTAAATCGATACCTAAAATGTGGATAGTAGACATATGGTTCACCTCGTTCTGATAGCCTACTCTAAGCGTAGGGCTTGAGAGTGAGGCGGACCATATAATTAGCCCCGCTCACTATGTAGCGGGGCTTTTATGTTCGAAACTGGCGATGCAGAGATTAAAGCACTTTCTCTTTGATCACTTTCATTACGCCAGAGTCACGATTGCTTGGTGCCGAGAAACGTGCGATTTTCTTCACCGCTTCGTGCGCGTTTTCCATCGCGTAAGAATGCTCGCTCACTTGTAGCATCTCTAGATCATTCAAGTAATCACCAAAGGTCATGGTTTCTTCCGGACCAAAACCCATGGTTTCTTGAAGGTGTTTGATCGCCGCGCCTTTTGACGCTTCGGCGTTCATCACGTCTAGCCAAATCTTCGCGCTCACCACAACTTGATGGCTGTGACCAAACTTTGCACTCATGGTTGGGAAAACCAACTCTTCAGAACCACCAAAGTGACAGATCGCAACCTTGATAAACTCATCGTCAACGGCCAGTAGATCTGGCACGTATTCACAGCGATGGTAGTACTTCTGGAACTCTTCCAACGCTTTAGGATCTTTGGTTTCAATGTAAGCCGAGCGCTTACCACACAGCACTAGGTGTGTACCTTCAACTTCACGAGCCGCTTGGATGATCGCATCAATTTCTGTTTTTGGAATTGTGCAGCTGTATAGCTCTTTATCTTGGTACATCACCAAGGTGCCATTTTCCGCCACGTAAATCATACGGTCTTGAATTGGCGCAAACGTATCACGCAAACTGTAGTACTGACGACCCGATGCCGCCGAAAACAAAATGCCCTTCTCTTCTAGCTGCAAAAACAGATCAAAGAACTCAGGGTCTAAACGACCATATTGGTCAAGCAAGGTGCCATCCATATCGGTGGCAATAAATTTGATGCTAGCTTGTGACATGACTTCAACTCAAAAATAAGCAGCACAGGTCACTCTGCGAATGAAAACGGCTGCAAAAAACAATCACGCTAAGGTACAGGATATTGGGTGAATCTCAAGCTGAAAGAAAAATGAAAACCGACCAATATAAAAAGCCACCCGAGAGTGGCTTAGAATTAAGTACTAAACTAACTTAAAATCTACTGGCGCTTCCGATAACTCTGGTTGCGCAAACTCGATAATGTGCTCGGTATCACTGTAGGGGATAACTTGCACGCCTAAGTTCATCATTCCTTTATAGACTAGATCGAAAGCAGTTAATACATCATCACTTTTTGATTTTGGTGGTTCCACAGTGAACAAGAAATTGTTAGGCGCTAAAGCTTTTGCTTCTATAACGTGTCTAATTCGTGAAATCCATTTGTCGCCATGGTCAGCTATATCAATAGGTTTTGCTTGGTTAAAAGCCATCGGCTTAATTGCCCGTAACGATGCTCCTATTTCAGTGACCAATGGAACTTTGATTTGTCCAAACCCAGTATCTAATGATTTTTCTCTGTATCGTAATGGTAACCTATTGAGACGAGCCCTAAGCTCTTTAACCATGACTCTTTCCCTTTGCTCTTTAGATAGAGGTAAATCACGGCCAATATAAGTATCATACAATTTTTTTAATACTGTCTCAGGGTCTTCTGCGAGAAGAGCTCCAGGCTCGCTGAAGGTCATAACCCCTTCTCGCTGACGAGTTAACTCATGCATAATTGCATCAAATTGCTTCTCTTCAGCACTTGCGGCAAAAGACTTTATCCTACTTAACTCTAATTCCATGAAATGGCGGGCTTTCTTATAAAGATTCCCATCTAAATCATCGAAAAAGCCATTGATACGAGCAAAAGGAGCAGGAGCCAATTTCGTAAAAACAATGTTTGGTGAGCCTGACCACAAGACAATCCCAACATTTGCAAACTCTTGAGTTTCAGCAAATGGCATAAAGCGCACTACGGCATATTCATATAGCGTCTTCATTTGATTGCCTCCCAAAACTCTTCGCTTTCAAACCTCTTAAGTATAGGTTTGATTTCTAATTCTATATCATCAAGAGAATAGCGCTCTAACCATTCATCTGGAATTAACTTGATAGCATTATCAAGTGCCTCAAGTGATTTTGCAAACATCCCTTCATAGCGTGCTCTCTCGATTTCAAATAAGTCCGCCCATTTTTTATATGGAGCACAAACATGGAGGCTCTTGTGGTTTTCAATGTCGAAATCCGAATCAAAAGCTAGATTATGGTCGATTACATATGGATACCCTGTTTTCTGATGGACAAAAAAGTTCGGGTTCCCGCCATGTTCCGTCAAATTCCTATCCGCATTCAAAATCCAATAGTCAAACATGTACAAGTCATTAAGCAAATCTTGATTGAGGCCTTTAAGTATAGACGGCGTCACATCTTGAATATTTTCAACAAAACAAGAAGCAAAATTGTATTCAAATAAATCTCTTTTCCTTTGGAATGGAGTGTCAGCCCACGCGACTGAAAAATCTGGAATTGGTAAGCCAAACTCAGTGCCTATCACAGCACAAATCCACTCACGAACAAGACCAGCAATAGTTGCATTCTCACCTTTGACGATATGTTGGCGATCTTCATCATCTTTGCACAAATAAGGGGTTGTTCTACCTTGCTTCATTTCGCGCAAAACGTGTGTTATACAGATTTCTTCTTTTAATGCCATTAGCGTAACTCTGAGAAAGCATAATCGAGCATCAGCTCTTACGCCGAATATCAATGTGATACAGAAAGTATATACAACCTATTTTATTGCCACTCAGAATGAAAGTCGATATAAACGAAAGCCCGATGCATATCATGTGAGTTCCACATTTCGTTGACCTTCGTGCAAGATAGCAATCACAGCCAAAACAGGTACAATCCGTGCTCGATTTTTATTTCGCGCGGACTCACTCTCATGCACTCGCCTGAACAATGCTTTACTCGATTTACTGCGGACACTTCTGGCTACGGCTTGCCAGCGCAGTTTACGTTTCCGTTCTACTACACGCCTCACCCATTGTGTGTATTGGCTGTCGAACAATTGCAGCAGCACCTAATGACACAAACTGACTTCGAACACGATTTCGGTCTTGAGGATGAACAAAACGGACGCGGCAAAATGTTCGGTGTTTTGTTAGTACGTAACCCGCAAGGTGAGCTTGGCTACTTCAGTGCTTTCTCTGGCAAGATTGCCGATCAAAACTTGCTTCCGGGTTTTGTTCCACCCGTATTCGACATGCTGACAGAAGAAGGCTTCTTCCGAGGTGAGACGGATGCCATTAATGCTGCGAACGCGGAATACAAAGCCTTTGCTGCCAACCCAGAGTTGGCACAACTGAAAGCAGAAATCAAAGCCGACCAAGAAGCGTATCAGCAAGAAGAGAATGCCCATCGCCAAGTGATGATTGCCGGTCGTGCAGAACGCAAACAACAGCGCAAACAAGGCGAACAAACACTGAGTCCAGAAGATCTGAAAGTGCTACTGGATGATTTGGGTAAACAGAGTGTGGCTGAGAAAAATGTGCTCAAGTACCTCAAACAAGCTTGGGACGAAAAACTGGCAATCAAAGAAGCGCGCTTAACTGAGCTAGAGCAAAAACTAGCGGAACTTAAAGAGCAGCGCAAAGACTTGTCTAATGCTCTGCAGCACAAACTGCATAAGCAATACCGCTTCTTGGACAACAACAGCGCAGAGCGCGATTTGGTGGACATTTTTGCTCCTACCACCAATCCAGTACCACCCGCAGGTGCTGGCGAATGTGCTGCGCCGAAGCTGCTTCAGTTCGCATACAAACATGGTTATCAGCCACTTGCATTGGCGGAGTTTTGGTGGGGCGTATCGCCGAAATCTGAAGTGCGTCAGCACAAGAAATTCT
The DNA here is from genome assembly GCF_036533715.1 of Vibrio sp. M260121. NCBI lineage: Bacteria > Pseudomonadati > Pseudomonadota > Gammaproteobacteria > Vibrionales > Vibrionaceae > Vibrio > Vibrio sp. M260121. The sequence goes on from NZ_JATABF010000003.1 coordinate 3,908, forward strand.
ACCCATCTTGCAACAGCAAATGCCAACCTATTTTGGGGCATATGCTGCAAGGCTTGGATGTGGAACCAAACCCGTTGGCGGAGAACTGGGCGGAAGATAAAGAATTGGAAATTCTGTTCCAAGACGAAGCCATGGTGATCGTCAACAAGCCTTCGGGCCTACTTTCCGTTCCGGGCAAAACCATCAAAGATTCCGCGTACACACGCCTGCAAGCGATGTTCCCAGATGTCGAAGGGCCGTTCGTGATTCACCGCTTGGATATGGCAACGTCGGGGATTCTCGTATTTGCTTTAACCAAACGCGCTAACAAGAGTCTGCAAAAGCAGTTCATCACTCGCGGCGTACAAAAGCGCTACATGGCACTGCTAGAAGGTGTGTTAACCGAACCTGAAGGTGAAATCTCGCTCCCGATGCGTGGCGATCCAGATGACCGTCCACGTCAGCTAGTATGTTTTGAACATGGTAAGCCTGCTGAAACTTACTGGCAGCTAATTGAAGTGAAAGACGGGCGCAGCAAGGTGTACATGTACCCAAAAACAGGACGAACCCACCAGCTACGTGTACACAGCGCGCACCACATGGGGTTGAACATGGCGATGGTTGGCGACGGCTTGTATGGCGAGAAAGCGAACCGTCTGCATTTGCACGCGGAGATGTTGGAGTTGGACCATCCGTACAGCAAAGAGCGTATGTGTTTCCAAGCAGAATGTGAGTTTTAAAGCGACTTATACTTGAAGAATAGATAGCGAAAAGGCACTGAATTTCAGTGCCTTTTTTACGTTTAGAGCGGGTAAAAGATAAGGTTAACTTACCTTAAACTTCGTCCACACTTGAGAGCGCCAGCGTCTTGCCATGATGATACCGCGTACCCATTCATCCAGAGCAATCGCCATCCACGCACCAATCACGCCGTAGCCTAAGTGAATACCCAAGATATAAGAGAACACCACACCCAAGCCCCACATGCTCAGAATCCCCATCTGTACTGGGAACTTGATATCACCAGCGCCTTTCAGTGCCGAGATGAAGATCAGGTTAAACACGCGACCAGCTTCTAGCACGATGGAGCCCATCACCAATGCGCCCGCCAATGCCAAGATTTCTGGCTGATCAGTAAACACGCTCAAAATCTCTTCGTGGAATAGGTAAATCAAACACGTTGCCGCCGTTGATGCAGCAAAACCGACCAAGAAGTAGATCTGCACGCGTTTCAGAATGCTGCTTACCCAACCTTTACCGATGTAGTAACCCGTCTGGATTTGAGCCGCCTGACCAATCGCCAGCGCAAACGCGAAAGAGAAACGCGCGATGTTTTGCGCATAGGTAAACGCGGCGAGCGACGATGTACCCATTTGCACCACAAAGTAGACGATACAGATCTGCGCCATGTTGTAAGACAGCACTTCACCCGCGTTCATGCCACCGATTTTTAGGATCTTCTTGAACACATCTTTCGGCACTTGTTTGAGCTTAGACATTGGCAGTTCGATGCTGCTGCGTTTCAAAATCACACCCAACAATAGCGTACCGATTACTTGGCTCACGACTGTCGCCACTGCAACGCCTTCAACGCCATAGACAGGCAAACCAAACGGCTGATACAGCGCAATGTAGTTACCAATGATGTTGAACACACCAGAGATTAGGTTAACGACCATTGGCGAGCGTGAATAACCGTGGCTACGCAGAATCGTGGTAAACACGATACCAATCGTCACGTTGAACGTCATCGCACCGCTGATAAGCAAGTATTCACGCGCGTACTGCTCAACTTGAGCCTCTAGCCCGTAATACGGCAAAAAGAACACCGCACCAATCACGGCAAGCACACTCAAGAATACGCCGACAAGCACGGATAAAACGATACTTGCAACACCCACATCAACCGAGTCTTTCTCGCGTCCTGCACCATTATATTGCGCAATCAGAATCCCCGTACCACTGCTTACAAAGGTGGATACAATGATTAGGAAAAATGTTAATTGTGTGATGACCCCAACGGCGGATACCGCTTTGTCTGAGTAACCACTCAACATAAATACATCGCTGGTTCCTAAAGCCGTCCGTAGCAATATTTCGACAAGTATTGGCCAAGCTAATGCCACAATGGACATACGCTGGTTGATATTCTGGCTTTTAGGCATGTGTTTGACCTTTCCTAAAACTAAAAACTGCCCCACAGAGAACTGTGAAGCAGTTTGAGTTATCGACTAATTTTGTGCGCGGATTGTATAACTTTTAAACGCAAAGTCACGTTACTTTTAGGGGTATTTACAAGAAACATTCCCCACCATTTACCCAGCAACAACAAAACCATAAGCTTACGTTATCATTTATTATTTACTGCTTGATTATTTTGATTTTTTCCAGCTCTAAACCCGGCTTAACAAAGTCGATATCTAGGGTGTAGAACCCAGGATTCAACTTCACCTTCAAACCTTCTACAGTAATCAGTTCACCATCCGTGCCATGCATTGGTAACGTCATACTAAAGTCTCCATTGAGGAATAGACTGCAAGAAGATTGTGCCAGAGAGTCACGCTCGTACTTCATCATGCCATTGAACTGGTATACACCTTCCTCGCCAACCTGAAGCACAACCGAAGCGTTCACTTTCGTATTCAAGGTAATTTCCTGTTCAACGAAATGCGTTTCTTCACTCGGTTGCTCAGTTTGTGCAATAAAGGTTTTAATTGGCTCGTAAGCTTTCAGCGGTCGTTCCATGACTGGAGCGGCCATGATGAAGCGACAGATATTCATCGCAGAGCGTTGCAGCTCACCAATGGTTAATGTGCCGTTTTCTAGCGCTTGTAACGTGTCATCGCCCATCGCGTTGCTCTCTGCACCATCGTTCTCGACCACCATGTAAAGATCGTTTTGTGCACGCACCATGAATGAAGTAAAGGTTTTACTCTCTTCTCCCGCTTCGATTGGGTCATTCATCTTCGCCCACCAATCCGTCATCACAATACCGGTGTAGCCCCACTCATTACGCAGAATAGTGGTGTTTAAGTCGTAGTTGGATGCCGCCCAGTGCCCATTTACAGGGTTGTAAGAGGTCATGATGGTTGTCGCATTACCTTGCTTCACTGCCATCTCAAACGGCTTGATATGGATTTCACGCAGTGCACGCTCTGACATGATGCTGTCCACATCCACACGAGCGGTTTCCTGATCGTTCGCCGCATAGTGCTTGATGGTGCCCGACACACCCGCTTTGCTTAAACCACGAGTTTGCGCTGCCGCCATTACGCCCGTCATAAACGGATCTTCAGAGAAGTACTCGAAGTTACGTCCATTCAAAGGGTGGCGATGAATATTGATGCCAGGGCCAAGCAAGGTATCGATGTGGTTGGCACGCAACTCTTCACCAATCAGGAAGAAAAGTTCTTCGTTTAGAGCAGAGTTCCAAGTACAACCAAGCAAAGTGCCAATTGGTACTTGCGTTGCCTTGTGTCCACTGTCCATACGAATACCTGACGGTCCATCTGCTGCCGCTGCCGTTGGAATACCTAGTTCAAACAGACTGTCCGATACACCACCAAACGCGGCTGCCGTTCCCGGCGTCACTTTCGGGCTGCACATACCTTCACCACGAACGATAGTGGCAAGTTGCTCCGCTGACATCTGCGCGACAAAGTCCTCTAGGCTCGCTTTGCCTTGTTTTACGTCCATCAACTTGATGCCTTGGTTGCCGGTCAGTTCGAAAGTGCGAGGCATATTAGCTTGGATACGCTCAGCTAAGGAAACGCTGCGTTGTGGCGTCATTTCATGGCTCAACGCATACGTACCATTGTCGCTCTTTTGTGCAGGCTTCATGCGTTCAAATTCATGAATTGGCGCACAAGCCTCACTCAATACTTCAACGACTAATGTGTCATCCAATTGGTACGTCGCCGCAACTGGCTTAGCGTGACGTACACTTTCACCGATACAGAACTGGTAGCAACCCGCTTCCAGCACATAACAGCTGCGATGTCCGGTCACGCCGCTGTCATCGTAAGAAGCGAGCGAAGCAACAGGTACTGAGATACGAACCAACTCACTCGCGCCCGGCTTAAGTGTTTGTGTTTTAGCAAAGCCCGCCAACACGCGAGCAGGTTTACCTAGCTTGCCTTGAGGCGCTTCAACATAAAGCTGTACCACTTCTTTGGCGGCAAATTCAGAGCCAACGTTGCTCACTTCAACATCAAAGTGCAGCACAGCATCTGCGCCTTGACCTTCAGTTGTGAACTCGACCAAATCACGGCTGAAATCGGTGTACGATAGGCCAGCGCCAAACTCAAACTGCACCACTTCAGGATTGAAGGTTTCAAAGTAACGGTAGCCCACGTAGATATCTTCAACGTAGATGTTGCGGTCTTTACGCCCGAAGTTCGCCGATGATGGGTAGTCGGCAAGATCGTAAGCAATCGAATCGGTCAAACGTCCGCTTGGTGATTGCTCGCCAGAAACGATATCCGCCAAACCATGACCGCCTTCCATACCCGCAGCCCAGCTGTAGAGCACACCTTTGATGGACTCATTGCCTTCGATGGTGTTTAGCCACGCCATGTCCATGATGTTGGTGACGTTCATCACTACGATCACGTCGTTGAAGTGACGATTGACCTTGGCGATCATGTCCGCTTCTTCTGCAGTTAAACGGTAGCTGCCCGGCTCGTCGGCGTTGTCTTGGTCTTCACCAGCGGTACGACCAATAAACACCATGGCTTTGTTGGAACTGGATGCCGCTTTGGCCACAAGTTCATCAGTCAGTGGCATTTCCTGTTGGAACCAAGGTTCCGCCGCCCAACCACCGCCGCCATCGTCAAATGGGTGCTCTGCAATCCAATCTTGATAGACCGCAACCAACTCTTCATTCAAACGAACCTTTGCATTTGCGCGCAAACCGTCTAGCGCACTGATCGCATAAGGCACATTCACTGCCCCGCCCGAACCTGTGCCGCTGCGGTGCGTATCAATTTGGCAGCGACCAAACAGAGAAAGAGTGTCTTGCGCAGTAAGAGGTAAAACCGCGTCATTGTTTCTGAGAAGTACAATCCCTTCTGCTGCCGCTTGTCGGCTTACAGGGACGAGGTTCTTTTGCGCTTGGCTAATTTGTTTATTGTTCATACACAACCCACAACCGTTCATTTTTATTTCGTATTTCAGCGCGCTGAATGACAACGGGTCACTAAAGTCACGCAAGTCGTTATTGGCACCGTGCTTTTCACCAGCTAAACAGGCATTGAAGGCAAGTTAAAAAAATGTCGCCAGCCCAGCAAAAACGGGCAAAAAACGTCGATGAGAATTCGTTTTTCTATGGGGAAATAGTATGCTGACCGAATGCGCCATTCTACCAAAATGGCGACAGTAAAAAGGAATATCGCGACATGAGCATCATCTACCAACTTAAAGCACATCAGAAGCACAGTCATCTCAAGTTTGCCTACGTCGACGGACATCACCATTGTGATTTTGCCGCCCACAAACATGACTTTTCTGAACTGTTTTTAGTGGTCAGTGGCAGCGGTAAGCACACAGTCGCGGAATACGAATACCCGCTACACAAAGGTGATGTATTTGTGATTAATGGCGACATCGAGCACGGCTTTCGAGACGTAAACAAACTCAAGATCATTAACTTGATGTTTGACTCCAGCACGCCGTTTTTTGAAATCCCTTCCATGCGCCAGTTGTCCGGCTACCAAGCCATGTTCAAGGTCGAACCAATCGCGAGACAAACCACCGAATACAAAGCCAAACTGACCCTCGACCGTCAGCAATTGCCAGAAATCGAGCGCCTGTTATCGGTTTTAAAAACGGAATATGAAGCCTCGCAGCCTGGGTTTGAAGTCATGCTAACCAGCTTAATGCAGCAGTTGGTGATTGCCCTCTCCCGAATGTATCAAGACCAAAGCCAAGAGTTGCCCCAAACCACACTTGCACTTAGCCGAGCCTTGGTATTTATCGAGCAGCACTTCAGTGATGTCGGCGTAAACAGCGATGCAATTGCGAAAGCAGCCTTCATCAGTAAACGTCAGTTAGAAAGGCTGTTTCGCCAGTTTTTAGACACGTCGCCAAACCAGTATTTACGTGATGTGCAGTTGAACTACGCGACAAAGTTATTGTGTGAAGAGAACGAGCGCTCGGTACAGCACATCGCCGAACAGTGTGGATTTTCGGACAGCAACTATTTCTCGAAATGCTTTAAACAGAAGTTTCAGCACAGTCCAAGAAGTTACCGCAAACAACATTTCTTACCGGCATAAAAAAAGCCGCTATGCCAGCGGCTATGAATGGTTAACCATTCACTGCAATATAATCGAGCTCCCCCGTAACATGCCCAAGTCGATTCAAGATAGTATGTTGCAAATCGTTTCTCGGCTCGGGCATTACCTCTCGCATATTGCCAATGGAGTGAGTGCGGCCCCCCAAGAGCCGCACTTGAGTTAAGAATCTACGTATTGGCTTACCACCACGCTTCGAACATAGCACCCACTGTCACAGTATCCACGTCTGATGAAATCTTCTCACCTGTTACTGAGTCAAAACCTGTGTACTCGTTGTCTGCATTACCCACTGTCGCGTAGAAGCGCAGCATTGGACGAGACCAAGTTTCAGGACCGATCGCCATGTTTTGCGATAGCGTCATTTTCCAAGAGCTGTTGGTTGCGTCGATGTCATCGTAATCAACCACGCTGTAACCCGCTTCTAGCCACGTAGAGTGGATATCATTCCATTGGTAAGTTGGACGAACAATCGCGTTGTAGTTTACGCGGCTCTCATCACCTTCCACTTCAAGTGCTTGGTAAGCAGCTAGGTATTGAATGCCCGCTTTGTCAGTCAATGAAGTGCTACCATCAAAGCTCACTAGAGTTGCTGTTTGACCGTCAGCTAGGTCAAACACACTGTCTTTTGCGTTATCAGAGTAACGAACAATCACACGTTGGCCCGACATCGATAGCTCACCCGCGACTTGGTATGCCGTTACATCGCCAACATCTTCGCCATCCAATTTCTCAGAAGCAAAACCATAGTTGGCGTATAGGCTTAAATTCGCAGACTCACCCAGTTTGATGCTGTGAAGTTTACTTGTGATTGCGTAGCGACCGTTGTCACCTACCATATCGCCTTCAACTTGAGCTACCGCACCGAAGTCCAGCATCGCACCACCAAGGTTTAGGTTATAGAAACCCGCACCTTGACCATCGTGCATCATCCAAAAGTAGTCGTTCAAATCGGTTTGTGGACGTTGATGGAAGTCACGACCAGCCCAAACATAAAGGTCTGGCTGAGATTCGAATAGGTTTGTCGCACCAGCGTACATCTTCTTCACGTTTACGCCGCCATCGTCAGCCCATGAAGCATCTGCCCAGTGATCCAACATAAACACGAGATCCCAGATTGCACCACCATCACTCTTGAAGGCACGAGCTAACTGGAATTCGCCGCCGTTTTGTTCATTACCTAAACGACCTGTTGCGTTTGAGTTCAATGCGCCAGCCGTGCCCACTGTCAGAGCATCACTGCCTTGGTAGCCCGCGCCGTAACGTGCGTAGCCAGAGAATACGATGCCTAATGGCACTTCCGTTTCTGGTGTCAATACAGCAGGTTGTTGATCGTAGACGTAGCCAGTTTCAATTCTTGTTTCCAATTCTTGAATGCGTTTTTCAAGCGCTTCAATCTCAGAATCAGCAGCAAAAGAAGGTAGAGAAGCAAACGAAGCAGCCACTGCTAGGGTAAGAGGTAAAACCTTAAAGTTTTTCATGATAACTCCATCATTATTATATTTTGCATTTCCAAGAAAGCGCTTTCTTAATGAAGCAAAATTTTTTGCCAGAAATGAGCAAATTGAGCTGATGCTTGAGGAAAAAAGACAGAAATCCCCCAAATATCAGCAAAACAGCTATTCCCTAGCGCTTTTGACGGCATTATATGGACAAAAAGCGAGCTAAAAAGTGATCGCACTCACTAAGAAAGCGTTTTCTTAGTGTATAGATCACATCATTGATACATTTGATCATTAGTTTGAGTGATTGATCATATAAGCTACTCATCGACGCACTAATGAACCCATACCTAGAGCGCTGGAACGATGGCGATTATCGAATTGCAACAACACGAATATTGCACCGTTTCAAAACTTAATCGACGCTCTAAAACCCAATTAAATAAAGGTTTCCCTGCTATTTCAGTGCCAAAAATCAGCTAAACAAAGCTCCCTATAAAACGTTCACTTCAAAAAGCCATACTACGAAAAACAAAGCATTCATTACGTATTCCCAACACGTCATCACAGCATCTCTCAGTAAGTGTTCATTCATGTTGATTTATTGATTTGGCTAGAAAATTAGGAAAGCGCTTTCTTGAGGTTAAGTATAAAAGGAGAGATAATTCAATAAACAGAATTTGTAAAATCTCGTTATTGCTTCATAAGCTGATGAAAATTAGAGAATAAGATCACATTCGCTTTTGCTTCTGTCCTTTACTCTCTTTGTTTATGGGCTGACGAGTCTTAATGTTTTTGAAAGCACTTTCGAACTTTCAGATGCGCGTGATTTCACGTGCGCATTTTTGTTGAATTTATACACCTGTGGCTCTCGTTTGGTAGACCAGAGCGCGACCAAGTCGACAAATGTGATGCCTTCTCTATGACGAATAGAAAACGGCGAGTAACATAGTTCGATAATTAGAATGGATAAGGTACTTCCCATTGATCACGATTAAAGAAGTCTCTGAGCTGGCGAAAGTTTCTCAATCTACTGTCTCACGAGCGCTAAACGGCCATCCGACAGTCAAAGAAGCCAACCGTAAAAAGGTATTTGATGCGATTGAACAGCTGGGCTACAAGCCGAATGCGTTTGCTCAAGCCTTGGCATCTAGCCGTTCAAACAGTATCGGTATGTTGGTTGGTTCTTTAGATGGTCCTTTCTACGGCCCTTTGATGCACAACGCAGAAAACACCGTACGCGAAAACAATAACCATCTGATCGTGACCAGCGGTTTAGAATCACATTCACGTGAAATCGATTCAATTAACTTCCTGCGTTCTAAGCAAGTCGACGGTTTGATCATTCATTCAGACATGCTGTCAGACGATGAATTGATTGAGGTTATTGAGAAGACACCATCAACCATCGTGCTCAACCGCTACATTCCCGAGGTTGCAGATAAGTGCATCTTTATCGATAACGAGTTGGGCGGCTATCTCGCAACCAAGCACATGTTAGAAAACGGCCATACTAAAGTGGCTTGTATTACTGGCCAGCTGAGCAAGATCGATAGTCGAGATCGTCTACAAGGCTACCGTAACGCACTCACTGAACATGGTATTGATTACGACACTAACCTGATTGTAGAAGGTCGCTTTGACCATGAAGATCGCGGGTTAAATCATACCTGTGCTCGTCGATTGCTTGACCGCGATCCTGAAATTACCGCCATCTTCTGCCATAACGACAATATCGCACTCGCGGTATATGATGTCGCGTACGAACGTGGTTTAGAGATTGGGAAGGACATTTCTGTTGTCGGCTTCGATAACGACAGTCATAGCCAACATATTCGTCCAAAACTGACCACAGTAAACTTCCCGGTACGAGAAATGGGGTGTGAAGCCGCTCAAGGGGTAATTGCTTTAGTGCATAAACAAGAGCGCCCACTTAAGCATAAACTGACACCAGAGTTAATCGTGCGAGAGTCCGTCGGAAAACGATGATCTCCACACTCCAGTCGTACCAACTGGTTTGGCTGAATACAGATACAAAAAGGCCCCGATATCGATCGGGGCCTTTGCTTTTCAGCGATTTATGCTCTTAAGAGCGATGTTGGAATCGACACAACGACTTTCTCAACCTCTCCAGAGCGCGCAAAGATTTGCTGGCTCAACGCGCTCGATAGCGCCAAGCCTTCTACAACAAGCTGCTTACCATTTGATTGGGTTAATACCATACCAGCTTGAATCTCCGACTCCACAAGTTGATACACAAACGGCACTTGGCACAGAGTAAATGCCAACTGATCTTTCTCAACCACATAGCTTTGCGTTTGACCCGACACACTTTGGCAAGAGAACGATGCCGATTCGGTCAAGAATTCATGACGATGAAGCAAACGTGGGTCGATACGAATCTCGCCCTCTTCAACCAAAATACCCAGTTCAACAAAGCGCGTGATCACTTCTTCTTTCACCTGCCCCGTCATACCTGGTTGCTGCGCACCAGCATGCTTTGGTGTGTGAGAGTACGGGTCTGTTGGGAATGCGCCGTAGTTTTCTGGCGTTTTGTTGAAACCAATACCAGCGCGAACTCGGTAGTAGTATTCCGCTAACTTTTGTGTCTCTTCGCTATCAGCGTCCAGTTCACGCGCTGCCAAGTAGTTTTCTTGTACCGCGAGCAACAGCTTAGAAACCATGTGCCAGTAGATACAGCCTAAACCTTCGTAACCAAACATGGTGCCAGAGCGGCCAGTAAACGCTTTGTGATTGAACACATCTTCGTATAGGGCTTCAATCGCTTCCCATTCTTCTTCAGCAACATCAACATACTCACCACGGAGTTGCTGAATCTGAGCTTTAAGATAACCGCTGTTCTCTAGGCTCGCATGGAAGTGGAAATGACCTTGCTCATCCGCATTCACTAGGCGTTGATCGCCCTTACTCAGCATCGAACTTAACACCGGCACCGCATTGATTTGCGCGTCCGTTAAGCTGTTCTTGTTCATGAATGCACTCAAGTCACGATCTGGATACAGCATGAAGCTGTGTTGATCTTCGCGGTACATCTCGCTGGTAAACAGATTATCCAGCAAGTTCACCGCTTGCGCTGGTGTCAGCACGCCGGCGCTCAGGGCTGCTACTTGGCCTTCCAACATTGGGTACAACTCTTCCACCTGCAAGCTTTCCGCAGAGTAAGTCAGGATGTTGTAGGCGTTAAACAGACCATCTTCTCGCAAGTTGCTAGCAATGCTCGAATCCAGCACAGCCAAACTCACCTCAAGTAACTGTTTGATAGCCGATGCTTCGACGGTGGTTTTGCCCGAGAAGCCATTCACACGGTATACGCGCTGACGGAAATCTTCGGCGGCTTTCTCCAACTGAGTCAGGAACGCTTTGCGAGTTTGGCGAGTTACGGTTTCTTGGCGAATCTCTTTTGCCGCTTCCGACAAGATACGAGTGGTTGAAAGTAGCCATTCGAACACTTCTTTCGACATGCTGACCGACGCAGGCGCATCTGCCAACAATTGCTGCAAGAACGCGACATAGCGACGCATGTAGTACAACGTGACCATCGACAAGCCATTGCCCACAATCGCGTTGTTCGCATCATTCCACTCTGGTCGCTGAGTATTGAGCCAAATGCCGCCATCAAGTACCAAGTTGCTCAGTTTCGCCAACAGTGGTACTAGGACTTTCTCAGTCAGATTGACCATGTACACGTCGTTGTCGCTACCAAGCACCAATCGACCATCGCTGCCCATTGCAGATACGCGTTGTTCGATGTTGTGTTGCAACTCATCATTGAACGTCACGGTGTCTTTTGGATTGACGAACAGCTTCTCAACATCACACAACTCGTAAGGTACGTTCGCGTAGCTGAACACATCCGTTTGCATCATCGCTAACAGATCATCGCGCTGATACTTGTCTGCCAGTTCTAGGAACTTGAGTAAGTAGATGATTTGATGGTCGCCCCAGTAACCAATGTTGCTCCATGGGTCATCTGGCTCCAACATTTCCCAGTCAATACCATCTTTGGTGATGCGGTATGGGTTGTAACCATCCATAGTGGAAGCATTCACAAACTTGGCTAAGAAAGATTGAATAAAGCCAGGATAGCTCAGCGCAATCGCCTCCCAGTTTTGGAAGATATCGCGCCAGTTACCTTGGTAAGAAAGCAAACGCTCGCCATTGTCGTCTTTCAATTTGATTTCGTAGTGGTTCCAAGGACGGCTTGGATCACCGTGGCGACGACCAAACGTCAGTGGCAGATATTCGTAACTTAAGCGGACTAACTGAGCGTCTTCACTCTGCTTAGCAAGGCTCACAAGCTCAGCATGGGTAAACTGCTCAGGCAGGTCATTAAACAGCGCAGCATGACGTTCAAACACAAGGCGGTTGGCATTACGAATCGTCGTCAACACATCTTTTTTATCTAGGGTGTAATTGTTCTCAAATACCCCACCACGCATGTTATTGAACAACACGTTCGCGTAGTGGTGCACACTGGTCTCTTCTTCCGCGGTGATTTGCCACGCATCCGCACCAGACATCAAACTGATCAGCTCTTGTTGGTTGGCAGCGATGCTCTGCTCAACTTGTTGTGCCATATTCACCGGCTGCGCAAGGCGATTACGCATCGACGTCACATCGCTATGGCTCTTATCGATATCCGCGATGATTAACCAAGACTTGTTCTGGTTTGTTTCTAGCTTGATAGACTTGTGAATCAAGTAGCTACCACGTACGCCTTTAGTCAAAGTTTCGTTTTGGATTTCACGACCTTGACGGAACGCGCTCACTTGGCTGCTGCTCAATAAGCGCTGGCCGTAATCGTTATCGACACTGAACACGGTCGTTGCGAGCAAAGATTCCGCTGGCTCAGCGCGATCACTCAGTTTTGCGTACATGGTAAACAGCGCTAGTGAACTGCCATCAAGCAACTCATTCCATTTGTAGGCATCGACCAAAGCGCTACGAGTTTGCAACGCAGACAGTGGCGCGCCCGATGGCAATAGGTTCTGCAGGCCATCAATCAACTCAATCTCTCGAGTTGTGCCTGACAGATCGGTGATTTGCGAGCGACGAACAAAGCCAAACTCTTCACTGGTGTTCCAGCTGTATTGGAATTTTAGCTTTAACGTGTGGTTAAGCTCTTCGAAAACAATCTTGTCGCCAATGGTGTTTTTATACAGATGACGCTCAACTTGGTACAGGCCATCATGATGGCGGTTGAACGGTTCCCACATCGCTACGCCTTGTCCACTAGCGACTTTAATGATGGTTTTTGAACCCGTGTTTTCTGCGTTCTCGTGGATATGATCGACGGATTTGTATGGGAACAGCGCGTTCTCGGGACGAATACGCCCCGCCGACAAGCTGCCCGTGGATGAAATAAACAGCCAATGGTCACTGGCTGACACGACACTAATGAAAAACGGGTTCATTTGGTCGACATGTGAAATCTTGTAGTATCGCTCGCCGTCCAAATCGACGAAGCTTCCCTCTACGGTTGGGCAAGAATAATGTTCAAAAGTCATAATGTTCTTCCAATAATTATGAAAGCGCTTTCTTTCTACGCTTTTTTTAATAAGCTAATTTGTTTTTATCCTAAGTGGTGACAGCGTGCGTAATGGTCTGCGCCGACTTTCGTCGCGTCAGGTACCGATTGAGTACACACTTCAGTCGCTTTTAAACAGCGACTGGCAAACGGACAGCCTACGCTGCTTGGCTTCCATAGCGGGATTTCACCCTTCTTCGCCATCAAATCGCGTTTACCGGAGTTGCCCACTTCAGGCACCGCCGAGAGCAATAACTGGGAATATGGGTGTTGCGGATTTTGTGTCACGTTGTCGCTGTTGCCCCACTCAACCATGTGGCCCACGTACATAACGGCGGTCTTCTCCGCGAAGTAACGTGCGGTTGCGATGTCATGGGTGATGTACATGAAAGAAATGCCGTGCTTGTCTTTCAGATCCGACATCAAGTTCAAAATGCCCAAGCGAACTGACACGTCGAGCATTGAGATAGGTTCATCCGCCAGAATCACTTCAGGATCGACGGCAATCGCACGAGCAATCGCAACACGTTGGCGCTGACCGCCACTTAGCTCATGTGGGTATTTTTCTGCGGTTTCTTTCACCGGAGACAGACCAACCAGCTCAAGCAATTCGTAAACCAGCTTTGGGATCGCGTCTTTTTCCGCACGTTTGTGGATCAACAGCGGACGTGCAATATGGTGGTAAATGGTATGAACCGGGTTCAGCGAGCCAAATGGGTCTTGGAAAATCATCTGCACTTGGCGCGCGTATTCCAGCTCGCCGTGCTCTTGAATGTATTCACCCAACTCTTGGCCTTTGAACGTTACCTCACCATCGGTTTTGTCGTAGATGCGCGTCAAAACGCGTGCGCCCGTGCTTTTGCCTGAGCCAGATTCACCCACGATAGCCAACGCTTCCCCTTTGCGCAGTTCAAACGTGACGTCATTCACCGCTCGCATCAAGTTGCTTTTTGCTGACTGACCAATAGGAAAGTCTTTCACTAGATTCTTAACTGAGAGAATCACTTCTGGGTTTGTTACGTTATCCATTATTCTCTCCCGTTTACATCAAATGGCATGACACTAGGTTGCCGTTTGTGACTGGCACCAAGGTTGGATCGCTCTTCTGACACTCTGCAAAACATGCATTGCAACGCGCTTGGAAGTTACACCCTTGCGGGATTTTCAGTAGGTTCACAGGGTTACCCGGAATGCCGTACAAACGCTCTTTCGGTCCGTGAATGGTTGGGAATGAAGAAATCAAACCTTTGGTGTATGGGTGTTGAGGATCACCAAATACGTTCTTCGCATCCCCAAGTTCAATTAAGTTGCCCGCGTACATCACACCAATGCGGTCTGCGATTTCGCCCATCAAGCTCAAGTCATGGCTGATGAACAGAATTGAGAAGCCGAATTTGCTCTTCAGCTCGTAAAGTTCATTAAGGATTTCACGCTCTACCACCACATCGAGCGCGGTGGTTGGTTCATCCATGATGATCAGTTTTGGCTCTAACGCTAGCGCAACTGCAATCACCACGCGCTGGCGCATACCACCACTCAATTGGTGTGGGAAGCTCGCCATGCGGTCGCCGTGAATGCCCACCACGCCAAGCAGCTCAACCGCACGATCATACGCTTCTTGGTAAGTCACTTTTCGGTGCGCAAGAATTACGTCGGTTAACTGCTCACCAATGGTGATCACTGGGTTCAAAGAGTTCATTGCACTTTGGAACACCACAGACACGTCATTCCAGCGGAAGTTGCGTAGCTGTTTATCGTTCATCTTCAACACGTCCTGACCTTTGTAGAGGATTTCCCCTTCAGAGATCAGAGCCGGTGCTTTATGCAGACGTGAGATAGCAAATGCCAAGGTACTTTTGCCGCAACCAGACTCACCGGCGATACCGAGCGTTTCACCCGGAGCGATGCTGATACTGACGTTGTTCACTGCACGAGCTACACCGTTTGGTGACACATAATCGACGCATAGGTTGTTAATTTCTAATAAGTTGCTCATCTTAGACCTCGGCGCTTATCTGCTTCTTTTTTCAGTTTGTGCCACAGCTTGATGTGTGGACCAGTACGAAGTTTCGGGTTACTCACTTGGTCAATCGACATGTTGATCAGTGCCAGTGCACCACCTGTGATTGCCAATGCCATGGCTGGAACTAACATCTCCCACCAAGCACCTGTGTATAGAGACGAAGACGTTTGTGCCCAGTACAACATAGAGCCCCAGCTCACTTCTGTTGCGTCACCCAAACCTAGGATGCCAAGACCCGCCTCTGAGCCCATTGCGTAAATCACCGTGCCCAAGAAACCACCAAATACGATCGAGACTAGGTTTGGTAGGATTTCGACCAAAATGATGCGGATTTTTGATTCGCCCATCACCTCTGCCGAGATAATGAATTCTTTGCTTCGAATCGCCATGGTTTGCGAACGAATCACCCGCGCTCCCCAAGGCCAGGAAGTTATCCCGAGCAATATGGTGATGACGAGGGACCCCACCTGCCCTAAGAAAGCGGCGAGCACAATCAGCAAGGGGAGCTGAGGGAACACCAAGAAAACGTTGGTTAGGAAGTTAAGACGCTCATCGATTTTGCCGCCGAAGTAGCCCGCAGAGACACCGATAATGACGGCTAGGCTCATTGCAATCACACCAGCTGAAATCGCAACCGTGAGTGATTTTCTCGCGCCGTGCAACACTTGGCTGTAGACATCACGGCCACTACGAGTAGTGCCAAGTACGTGCTCTGCATTCGGAGCGACGTGTGGTCTTGCAACACGACGATCAGGGTCATGCGTTGCTAGCACAGGAGCGAAAATCGCACCAGCTAAAACAATCGACAGTAGCAAGCCACCGATAATGGCAGGCGGGTTGCCATAGAAAAAAGCGTACACTTTGCCGAAGCTTTTTTTGATTCGCTTCCAAGAGAATTTCGACTCACGAGTCATTAACTCATCGTGCTCTGAAGGCGTTGGGGTTTTGATTATTTTTTCCATGATGCACCTTAGTTCGAAATTCGTGGGTCAAGCCACACATACAGCAGATCGGCAATGAAGTTGGCAGTCAGAACCGCCGTTACTAAGATAAGTAAGATGGCTTGGATAAGTGGGTAGTCACGCGCCACGATGCCTTTCAGCAGGATGTTGCCCAAACCCTGATAGTTGAACACCACCTCTGTCATGATTGAACCCGCGAACGAGAAGCCAATCGCCATCGCAATCGCCGTGGCAACAGGCAAGATCGCATTACGACCCGCGTAACGGCTCATCACTTTGTAGCTGCTTAAGCCTTTCGCTTCAGCCATGGTGACGTAGTCCTCACCCAGTACGTTGATCATTGCGTTACGCATGTTGAATACCCATGTCGAGATACCAACCACGACCATTGAGCCCATTGGCAGTACCGCGTGTTTCGCTACACTGCTGATGAATTCCCAGTTAAAGCCAGGCTCTAGCGAAGGGTCATAGGTGTAAGCCAACGGCAGCAGTTCCATCTTCAGACCGAAGAAGTAGAACAGCAATAAAGCGGTCACGATGTAAGGGAAGTTACTGATAAAGGCCAGCACTGGCGGTACGATTTGGCCGAACAGTCCTTCGCGACGGTAAGAGGCGTAAGTACCAATACTGACACCAATGATCAGCGCCACAATAAGAGAACCAAGCGCTAGGAACATGGTCCATGGCAGTGCCATCGCAATCACTTCAGATACGCTAACAGGGAACATCAAAACCGATGGACCAAGATCAAGCGTGAATACACTTTTCATGTAAGCGATGTATTGCACAAAAATGTTGCCATCAACGAAGCCGTACATCTCACGTACAGCATCCATCTGAGCAGGATCCATTCGACCTTGCGCTGCAGCAAACAAGGCATCAACTGGGTCACCTGGCATTAAGCGCGGCAACATGAAGTTGAAAGAGATCGCAATCAGAAAGGCAGTAAAATAAAAGCCAAATCGGCGAGCTAGAAACGACATATCAAACCTTTAACTTACGAGCCACAACACACACTTACTTTTGCAATTACGGTTGCGGCTCCGATGTTAATTAAAAAACCTACCTACAAATTGAAACTGCTAGTTATTTCAGGTGTAGGTTGTTCAGGATGATCACGCGCTTGCCGCCGTCATACCAAACCGGTTGGATGTAAGGGTCTTTTTCACTTGGCCAACCAACGATGTTTTTCGTGCTGTATTGGAACCAAGTTGGGTTTGAGAACAGCGGAATAAATGGCATGTTCTCTGCCGTGAACTCTTGAAGTTCAGAGATGATCGCTTCCTGTTTCTCTGCATCACCAATTTTACCGAAGCTGTCGATCAGCTTATCGATTTCAGGAGAGTGCACACCGTGGCCAGCATGGAAGCCTTTACCGATACGTGAAGTGTGGTAGTACTCTTGGAACGCAAGGATTGGGTTATCCGACACCATTGACCAGTTGATTGACATAGTGAACGCACTGTCTTTCAAGTTCTTGTCGTATACGGCCCAGTCAACGGTTTTCACGTTGGCTTTGATGCCCACATCCGCGAAGTATTCCGTCACCATTTGCACGACTTGAATCCAGTCCGTCCAGCCGTTAACCACTTCGATATCGAACTCAACCGTTGAGCCATCAGCATTGTCACGGAAGCCGTCGCCATTGCGGTCAACAATGCCCGCTTCATCTAGCAAGTTCTGCGCTTTCTTCGCATCGTATTGCGTTAGATGGCCGTACTTTTTGTTCACATTTTCGTCAATGTGATTTTTGTACAGCTCGGCAATACCGCCGACGTTGTAGTTCACGGTTGGATAACCATAAGCCGCGATATCAACAATCGCTTCACGGTCTAGTGCCATAGACAGAGCTTGGCGTACGCGCAGGTCATCAAACGGTGCTTTCTTAGTGTTTACGTACAAGTGAATCGCATCGTTCGCTGGGTACCAGAAGTGGTTGTTTTCTTTGTCTTGACCAACAAAAGTGGACTCAACGTCAGCAATAAAGTTTGAACCCCAGTCAATTTCACCTTTGATCAGAGCCGGCTGGATCTGCGAGTTGTCGTTGTAAGAACGGAAGTTCACGCAGTCTAGGTAAGGGCGATTTTCTAGGTAGTAGTTAGGGTTACGACACAGCTCCATTTGTTGTGGTTTCACATACTTAACGGTTGTCATTGGACCGCTACCCACCGGGTTTGGGTTGGTGAACGTTGTGTAATCAGATACCGTTGACCAAATATGTTTAGGGACGATGTGATAAGCACCAATGCTCCAAAGGAAAGTAGAATCCGGCTCTGCTAAATCAAATACAACTGTCTGCTTATCCGTCGCTTCAATACTTTTTAGGTTACCCGTTGGCCAAATCGCTTTGACATCAAATGCTGGAGATTTTTTGGTTAACTCAAAGCTAAACACCACGTCTTCCGCCGTTAATGGCGCACCATCAGACCATTTCAAGCCGTCACGTAGTTTTAGCGTAATGGTTTTTAGATCATCGGAATATTCAACCGACTCAGCCAAACGATAGTGTGTTTCCCCCGTCATGTTGTTCAACACAAACAGTGGTTCGAACATAATGCCGTGTAACGTGTCCTTAGTAGTGTATGGGTTAAAGTTTTCAACAAACCCGGTGTTGATGATTGGCACCGTCAGCGTACCACCTTGTTTGATGGTGTCCGCTTGAGCGGCAGTAGCAAGCATCATGCTGGCAGCAAATGTAGCGAGCAGAGTTTTCTTATGCATCACATTGTCCTTTTATAATGTTGGATACGAAAAGAAAGCGCTTTCTTTTGATTTCAAAAAAATGAAGCGAACTTTGTTGAATGGTTTCATCAGTTCATCATCGCTGACGACGCTGACAGGCTCGAAACCGACACAAAGAAAGCGCTTTCTTTATGCGATAGATACTCGTAAAAATGCTTAGGTTCTTCAATAAAAGTGAGCAAAAACAAAGCTCTGATCACAATCAAACAAAATCAATATATTCAATAAGTTAAAACAGTACTAGATCTCACTTTAATATTTAATCTATTAATTTCAATAGGTTAAAATCAACTCCAAAACCTTGTATTTTGTGAGCTCATGCAAGTTTGATCATGCGTGATGTCACGATCATTTTTGACAATAGCGACTCCTAATAAAGTTCACTCATTGATTCAGCCTTCGTGCGCTCGTACACAAAATTCCACGAAACAAAAGAAAGCGCTTTCAATATTAAATAAGCAGTGAAATCATAATCTAATGAGATCCACTTAAAGGAGAGCACCATGGTGCAATTTTGGAATGGCAATAAATCAACGATTCGTCAGCAATATGAATGGGAGGCCTTGCAACTTGCGCTCCAAAACTCTCAGCATGAATTCTTATTAAACAATGACTTAACAGAATATCCAGATGCAAAAGATGAAGGGCGAGTCTTCTCTCACGGAACTGATCTGCTCGTCACCGTTGCTGGCAATAAGAAGTTTGCTCAAGGCAGTTATCTGATGCTTCCACAGCCTTTATGTAAAGGGTTATTAGGCTGCCGAGTTTTGATTGTCCGTAGAGACCGACTGGCAGAGTTTCGAGGATTGAGTGAAGCGAAGCTAAAACAAATGAGTATTGGTATTCCTGCAACCTGGGCGGATGCCGATCTGTTTCGCGTTAATCAATATCAAGTCGAAGAGCATGGCAGTTTAGAAGAGCGCTTATTAGCCGTACAGAGTGGCGAATGTGATTACATGGCACTCGGTGCAAATGAAGCCGAAGCGATCGTGACACAATATGCGTACCTTGTTCCCGATTTGGTCGTAGAACCAACGATTATGCTCTATTACCCTTTCCCACTGGTGTTTTACTGCCACCCAGAAAACGCCGAATTATTTACAGAGCTCAAGTTGGGACTGGAACGCTGCCTTAACAATGGTGAATTGGATAGATTATTTGAACAAACCTACGGCACAGATGTGCGTGCAATGAAGCTCCACCAGCGTCGTGTGTTTCATTTGACCAACCCTATTCTGCCCAGTGAACTGGCTTACTATCAATCGGACTTGTTACCCGCTTAGAGCAGTGATACCCAAGCAACCTTAGCTCTTGGGTATCGGCTACTTTGGGTATTAGCTTATTGAGGACGGAATTTCGATACCGTTGAATCACGCACAATCAGATCAATCGGTGGAAGTCGAGTATTGCACTGCTCGCCAGTCAATAAGCCAAGAATCGACTCGGCACAGGCTACCCCAATTTCTTCAACAGGTTGACGTAGTGTGGTCAACCCCGGCGTGAAATACTTCGACGTAGGCAGATCGTCAAAGCCTATCACTGAGACGTCTTCCGGGACTTTAAAACCGTGGTCATGCAGCGCTTTGATCGCCCCATAAGCGGTCTGATCATTGGCGGCAAACAACGCCGAGAAATGCACTTTAGATTCAATCAACTCAACGGTGCGTTCATAGCCGACTTCGCTACTGAAATCGCCCTGCTTAATTAGGTTATTCCGCACTTTGATCCCCGCTTCAGTAAGTGCCTTCTTATAACCGACAAAACGCGCAACCGCGTCTGGTTGGTTGAGTAACCCTTTGATATGAGCAATGTTCACATGGCCTTGTTGCAACAAATGCAGTGTCGCCATGTGGCCACCTAGAACGTTATCGATGTTGACTGAATGCAGCTTTTCACTGGTGTAGCTATAACCAACCGCAACGACCGGAATTTTTCGCGAATACTCCACTAATTCATGCTCGGTTAAGCTGCCAGCGACCACAATCACACCATCAACATTACTCTTTGCCAGATAATCCAACGCTTGTAACTGCATACTGTGTTGCCAGTACCCCGAAGCAATCACGAGCGAATACCCTTTTGGCCCAAGGAATCGTTCCATATCATTAAAGATACGGCTAGTGAACGGGCTTTCAGGATTTTGAACTAACACACCAATCGTCATCGAGCGCGTATTACTGCCCTGATTCATCTGGTAGTTCGGTTTGTAATCGAGCGCTTTGATCGCGTCTTCTATCGCTATGGTTTTCTCTTTAGAAATAAAGGTGGTGCGATTTAGAAAACGAGAGACGGTACTCGGTGAAACCCCGGCGAGTTTGGCGACATCGTAAATGGATGGAGCGCGTTTTTTCTTTTTCATAGTTACCAACATGCAAGCTAATGATAGAAATATATTTAACCGAAAGGAGTACGGCAACGCTTAACGATAAGAAATGAGAGCTTGGTAATTTAGCCAGCACGCCTTAAGCGCACTGGCTTTCATATGTCAGATTAGAACGTTGCCAGAGAATTTTCACTCAGCGCGTCGAATAGATGAATCGCATCCAAATCCAAATACAGTGTGAGTGTATCCACATCCACTTCAGCCGCTTGCGTCTCCACCATTAAAGGCTGACCAGCGATTTCTGTCTTCAGCAGAATACTCGCACCCAATAGCTCTTTATCTTTGATTTTCACCGGGAACGGCAGTACGCGGTCGTGATCCACTTGCTCTGAACGCAAATGAATGTCCGTCGGACGAACGCCAAAGTGCAGGGCTAGGTTCTTCGATGCGTGGGCTTTAAAACGCTCTGGTAAAGGAATACGAACATCACCCAGTTCGACTTCCCAATTGCCTTCTTCACCCACTAACTTCGCATCCAACATGTTCATTGACGGGTTACCGATGAACTGTGCCACGAACTTGTTTGCAGGGCGTTGGAACACTTCAGTTGGCGTGCCAACCTGAGCCACATAACCATCTTTCAGAATCACGATACGATCTGCCAATGTCATCGCTTCAATCTGGTCGTGGGTTACGTAAATCGTCGTCGTTTTCAGTTCGCGATGAAGGTGTTTGATCTCTTCACGCATCACACCACGGAGCTTGGCATCAAGGTTAGACAATGGCTCATCAAACAAGAATACTTTTGGCGTACGCACCATCGCACGTCCCATCGCCACACGTTGACGCTGGCCACCAGACAGCTCTTTCGGCTTACGATCCAACAGCGCATCCAGCTCTAGCATTTTCGCCGCTTTACGCACTTCAACGTCAATTTGATCTTTCGGCATGCCCTTTAGCTTGAGCGCAAAGGCGATGTTTTCGTAAACCGTCATGTGTGGGTAAAGCGCGTAGCTTTGGAATACCATCGCAAGGTCACGGTCTTTGGCATCGATTTTGTTCATCAACTTATCGCCAACGTAAATCTCACCGGCTGTGATGCTCTCTAAACCTGCCAACATACGCAGTGTGGTCGATTTACCACAACCCGATGGACCAAGGAAAACCACGAATTCGCCATCTTGCACGGTAAAGTCGAAGTGCTTGACGACCTCCACATCATCGTAAGATTTTTTGATGTTTTTGAATTCTACTTTAGCCATTATTTGTTCTCCTCAGCTCGCTCTAGCAGCATGTTTCGGTACGCAATCGCACTCTGCTTTAAGGTGCGCTCTTGAGTTTGGTAGTCAACGTGTACGATGCCAAAACGTTGTTTGTAGCCATACGCCCATTCGAAGTTATCCATTAGGCTCCAAGCGAAGTAACCATTCACATTTACGCCTGCTTTGATCGCTTCATCCAGCGCTTCTAAATGCGATTGGAAGTAACGCACGCGTTGTTCATCATTCACTTGACCCGCTACATGGTGATCATCACCCGCGGCGCCGTTTTCAGTAATGTACAGTGGCGGTAGGTTTGAGTAACGCGCTTTCAGACGCAGCAATAGATCGGTTAGTGCTTGTGGGTAGATTTCCCAACCAATAAACGTATGCTCTGCTTCTGGTTGAGGAATGCTCTCTAGCATGCCGTTAGCATCAAATCGCACAACACAACGGGTGTAGAAGTTGATGCCAATGAAGTCTAGGTCAGTACGGATGATATCGAGGTCACCCTCTAGAATCATCGGCATGTTGTGTGCTTGGCGCTTAAGTACCATTTCTGGGTATGTCCCTTTCAACACTGGGTCCATAAACCAATGGTAACCTTCTGCATCACTGTACTCTGCCGCTTCTACATCTGCCTCTGTGTATGGGTAGGCGGGCGTCGCATTGAACACACAACCGTGCATTGCGTTTGGTGCGTTGTTACGCATGTGTGGAATCGCCAAGCCATGGCCTAACATGAGGTGGTGTGCAGACAAGAAGCCTTCACGCTCACCTTTAATACCAGGCGCATGCTCGCCCCAACGGTAACCTAGGTAAGCAGAACAGAAAGGTTCGTTCAATGTTGCGTAAGAATCAATCTTGTCACCGAAGTAAGCACTAACTACATCCGCATACTCTGCAAACTTGTAAGCCGTTTCACGGTTAAGCCAGCCACCTTTATCCTCAAGGTATTGAGGCAAGTCCCAGTGGTAAAGGGTGACAAACACTTTCAAACCGCGAGCATGACATTCATCGATGATTTGCTCGTAGAACTTCAGCCCTTCTTCGTTTACCTTGCCATCTTCTGGCAGGATGCGAGGCCATGCCAT
This sequence comes from Vibrio sp. M260121, assembly GCF_036533715.1. NCBI lineage: Bacteria > Pseudomonadati > Pseudomonadota > Gammaproteobacteria > Vibrionales > Vibrionaceae > Vibrio > Vibrio sp. M260121. The sequence continues at coordinate 27,573 of NZ_JATABF010000003.1, forward strand.
CGAAAGACGGTAGGCATCTACACCAAGACCTTGAATCATCTCAATGTCTTGTTTCCATAAATGAAAGTGATCACACGCCACATCACCGTTATCAGCGTTATCGACGGCGCCAGGTTTGTTGCAGAACGTATCCCAAATCGATGGGGTGCGTCCGCCAAGTTGTGCACCTCCTTCAATTTGGTAAGAAGAGGTCGCGACACCAAATAGAAACTCTGGGCGGCGCATTTTAGAATCTTGGGGTAATTGGAATTTATTCATTATATTTTTATGCCTTAAATTTCTCTTAACCTTTAACAGCGCCTGATGTCAGACCGCTAATCATCTGTTTCGAAGCAAATAAGTAAGTAATTACTAACGGAAGAATGGAGATAGTGGTACCAAGCATCACCGCGCCCCATGGCGTATTTGGAATGCCCTGCACGCTTCGCAGTGCCTGAGTAATCACATAGTTCTCTGGCGTTGTCAGTACCACCAGTGGTTGCATGAACATGTTCCAGAAGAAGACAAACTGCACGATAGCAAGCGTCGCTAACGCTGGTTTCATCAGCGGGAGTACTACGCTCCAGTAAGTACGGAACTCACCAGCACCATCCAGTTTCGCCGCCTCTAATAACTCTTTTGGAATCGATGCCACCACATGCTGACGCATCAAGAAAATACCAAATGGCGTGGTAGTGAACGGTAGCCAAACCGCTAAGTGGTTATCGAGCAGACCAAGGAACTTCACGATCATAAAGTAAGGGATCAAGCTCAATACTGGCGGAATCATCATCGAGCCAACCAACATACCAAACAGCACGTTTTTACCTTTGAACTTGTACACCGCAAATGCATAGCCACCCATGCTACAAAACAGCAGTGAAATCGTGGTGCCGAGGAACGCGATGTAGATAGAGTTAAACATCGCCTGCCAGAAAGGCATGATTTCCAGTAGCTTGGCGTAGTTGACCGCTAAGCTGTCACCAATGGCAAAGCTGATGCCTGTGCCAAAAATTTCGGTACGGTCACGGGTTGAAAGCAACGCCGACCAAATGAACGGGAATACCGTTATGATGGCAGAAACAATCAGTACGGAGCCGAGCATCACCATCAATACTTTAGTGAAGATCTCAATGCTGCGATCGCTAGGACGCCAACGCTGCGCCGCAGGTAAAGTGTTAGTACTCATCTTATTGCTCCCCTAGACCTTTCTTACCGAAGAAGAAGAATTGAACCGCTGTACAGCCTGCAATCAAGGTAAAGAGCAGCCATGAAATTGCTGACGCTGTACCCATTTCTAACCATTCCCAACCCACTTTGTAGAGGTACATAGAGATGGTTAAACCAGACTGACCTGTACCACCCGTACCGCGCGTCAGAACAAATGGTTCTTCGAACAACTGCAAGTTACCGATGATGGTCATGGTGACCGCAAAGAAGATGAATGGACGAATCATTGGTAGGGAAATGCTCCAGAATCGACGCCATGCGTTTGCACCGTCCATACGAGCCGCTTCTAGAATGTCTTTCGGAATCGTCATCAAGCCAGTGGTGTAAAGCACGATGTTAAAACCGGTGTATTTCCAGAACACCATGATAGCGATAGAAGGCTTCACCATGGTCGCGTCATCTAACCAACGGATTGGCTGGAAGTCGTTTACCCAAGAGAATGCCCAACCAAAAAGCGTGCTGTCGGCCAGTGCCATTAAGCTTTGGTTGATGATGCCCGAGTTCGGCGAGTACATATTGAAGAAGATAAGCGACGCTGCCACCGTAGATGTGATGAACGGAAGGAAGTAAGCCGATGTCAGCCAATGACGGAAACGGTCACCCAGCGACACCAAGATGTACGCCACAGGTAAAGCAACTAAATGCTGAGCCACACCCGATGTGATAGCTAGCCAAAGCGTGTTTTTCAGTGAGCGCCACAGCCACGGGTCAGTTAGTGCAATGTGGTAGTTTTCGAACCCCACATAGTCCATTGCCCCCAAACCCTCGACTGGGTTCCACTCATGAAAAGAAAGAAAAATAGAAAACAGCAACGGAAAAATTCCGAACACTGAAAAGATAATCAAAAACGGCAATAGGAATCCATACGGTGTAAGCGCTTTCAAATTTAGACGAGAAAAAATGCTCTCACGCTCTGATGTTTCCATAACCTTGCTCGCTGCCTGATTCATAGTAACGACCTCTTACCCAGAAGGGGGACATGCCCCCTTCCTGCCTTAAGTATTGGCAAAAATTACAGATTACGCGTACGACGCTTGATCATGCGCTCTGCTTCTTTAAGCGCAGTCTTAATGTCTTTACCTTCATCCAGCACTTCCATCAGTGCATTCTCTAGGATGATAGAACGAGCAACGTGATCGCCTTTCGCTGGTGCCACTGGCTTGATGTTCTGCGCCACTTCAGCAAACAGTAGGCGTGCTTGTTGACCACCTAGGAATTCGATTTTCTCTTCGAACATTGGGTCGTCGTAAGTCGTGGTGTTAGCAGGGAATGCAGCAATGGTTTCGAAGTGTTTAAGCTGAATATCACGCTTGGTTGTCATGTATTCGATCAGCTTCCAAGCTTCATCTTGGTGTTTAGATTGGGTTGGAATCGATAGGAATGAGCCGCCCCAGCTTCCGTAAATACCATCAGGAAGGTTAGACACGCCCCAGCTGCCTGCTGTTTCTGGCGCAATCCAGTTGTTTAGGTGGCCAAGTAGCCAAGCACCAGAAAGCTGAGTCGCGAATGTACCGTTACGGAAGCCTTCGTACCATTCGTTTGACCACGCTAGAATACGACCATCCAAGCCTTTGTCACGGATCTCTTTCGCCACTTCGAACGCGTGGACAAAGCGCTCAGAAGTCACAACTGGGTTGCCGTCTTTGTCGAAGTACAGACCTTCACCTTCAGGAACTGTAGTGAAGATGATCGCTTGTGCCACATCCGCAGCTGAAGCAATCAACTGAACATTTTGCTGCTTAAGTTTTTCACCTGCTGTAATGTAAGAATCCCAATCTTTGATCGCTTCGTTAATATCAATGCCCGCTTTTTCAAAGATGTCTGTGCGGTAATACATAACACCAGGACCTAGATCGACAGGCATGCCGTAAACATCACCGTCGGCACCTTTGCCTTGCGCCCATGCGTAAGGAGCAAAGCTTTCTGCGTACTTATCCGCGCCATAATTTTCAGACAGATTTACCAAGCCGCCCGACGCCACAAATGGGCCAATCTTTTCTACATCAACAACAATCACATCACCTGCACCAGAGCCCGTCGCCAAGTTGGTTGTCAGCTTCGTATGGTGGTCACCGTGGTTGTTCATTAGGTAATCAACCTTAATGCCTGTCTCTTTCTCGAAATCTGGCAACAGCACTTTCAAGCTGCTATCGAAGTCAGGAAAACCATCGAAGCGGATTTTAGTTTCATCGGCAGCGTTTACCGTTGCAGCAACACCGAGTGCAGCCGTCATGGCAAGCGTCAAAGTTTTGAGTTTCATGTTGTTGTCCTTAATTATTGTTCTAGAGAGTATTGAGTTCCTTGACCGAACTTCTTGGCACCAGGGTAGGAGTGAGTTTGAAGTTCACATCACGTTTGTTCTTGTTCAGCGCTTGGATGACAAGTTGTACCGCCTCTGCGCTCATCTGTTCTATAGGGAAGTTAACCGTGGTAAGGGCTGGCGTGAGATAGCGAGCAAACAAGATGTCATCAAACCCGACAAGCGAGATTTGCTCTGGCACTTGCATGCCCTCTGCCTTCAAGACTTCATAAGCACCAAACGCCATGTGATCATTACAAGCAAACACTGCGGTGAAACCGCTTTCACGTTTAAGCAATTTTCTCATTGCACTGATGCCTGATTCTTCTGTAAAACCGGCCTCGGACACTAACGCTTCGTCATACACGATTTCCGCTTCTTCAAGAGCCTTGCGGTAACCTTGTAGACGCCCCCGTGCGTCAGATCTGTCCAGAGGTCCGGTAATACATGCAATGTTGCGATGCCCCATTCGCAACAAGTATTCGGTTGCCATTCGGCCACCAAATTCGTTATCGATCTCGATACAGCTATGAGCCATTTCAGGGATATATCGGTTAACTAACACCACCGGAATCCCTTTATTATCGAGGTCGATCAGATAATCATCAGAAAGACTTTGTGTGTGCAGAATCATCGCATCAACACGGCGACCAAGCAGAAACTCAACCGACTCGCGTTGACTCTGTTCTGTATTCGAACCCGCCGTCACTATCACGTGATAGCCCATGCGTCGTAAGCGCTCTTCAATGCTATGTAAGATGCCCGAATAAAATGGACCGCCTAATTCAGGAACGATAATACCAATACTGCCCGTACGGCTTGAGGCTAATGCCTGCGCAATAGAGTTTGGACGATACCCTAACTCTTTGATCGCTTTTTCGACTTTAAGCTTTTTGTCATGGCTAACGCGGCAAGTCCCGTTAATGACTCTAGAAACGGTCGCTTGAGAAACGCCGGCGTATTCAGACACATCTTTAATCGTCGCCACAGAAACCTCTTAACAGACTGCACCTCTCCGGTTTCAATTCTTCTCGAAACCGCTTTCATGAACTCATTATTCAATATCCACTTAGAGGTTAGCGTGAGAGAGTTCACAACAAGTTTGGGGCTAAATTGAGTAATTTGATAAATAATGAGGCTACTTGCAGTTTTTATTTCATCCATGAAACTGTTTCATGAAACAACACAGGTCGCAGTCTTTTAACCAAAAAAAGCCTCCACGAGGGAGGCAAAAAATATAGGGCAAAGAGATGAATGGATGGTAAACACCTGATACTTCTGCCTTAAGTGTTTACCATCTTTACACGGACAGTAGTTAACTAGGTGTGGCTTACCACCACGCTTCGAACATCGCACCAACTGTTACGGTGTCGACGTCTGATGAAATCTTCTCACCAGTCACAGAATCAAAGCCTGTGTATTCGTTATCTGCATTACCAACTGTTGCGTAGAAACGCAGCATTGGGCGAGACCAAGTTTCTGGACCGATCGCCATGTTTTGCGATAGCGTCATTTTCCAAGAGCTGTTGGTTGCGTCGATGTCATCATAATCCACCACACTGTAGCCTGCTTCTAGCCACGTTGAGTGGATGTCGTTCCATTGGTAGGTTGGACGCACAATCGCGTTGTAGTTAACGCGGCTTTCATCGCCTTCCACTTCTAAAGATTGGTACGCCGCTAAATATTGAACGCCTGCTTTGTCAGTGATTGACGTGCTGCCATCAAAGCTCACTAATAGCGCGGTTTGGTCTTCTGCTAAGTCAAACACACTGTCTTTTGCATTGTCTGAGTAACGAACAATCAAACGTTGACCCGCTGCAGATAGTTCACCGGCCACTTGGTAAGCGGTAACATCACCGACATCTTCGTCTTTCAGCTTGTCAGACGCAAAACCGTAGTTGGCGTAAAGGCTTAAGTCTGCAGACTCTCCGAGCTTGATGCCGTGTAGTTTACTGGTCAGCGCATAGCGGCCGTTATCGCCAACCATATCACCTTCCACTTGGCCTACAGCACTAAAGTCAAACTTCACGCCACCTAGATCTAGGTTATAGAAACCACCACCTTGACCATCGTGCATCATCCAGAAGTAATCGTTGAGGTCCGTTTGAGGACGTTGGTGGAAGTCACGACCCGCCCACACATACAAATCAGGTTGGGATTCAAACAAGTTCGCTGCACCAGCGTACATCTTCTTCACGTTTACGCCGCCATCGTCAGCCCATGAAGCGTCAGCCCAATGATCTAACATGAACACCAAATCCCAAATAGCACCACCGTCGCTCTTGAATGCCTTCGCTAGTTGGAATTCACCGCCGTTTTGTTCGTTACCTAAACGACCTGTCGCGTTAGAGTTTAGTGCTCCTGCAGTACCAACGGTCAATGCATCGCTACCTTGGTAACCCGCACCATAACGAGCGTAACCAGAAAATACGATACCCAACGGTACTTCAGTTTCTGCAGATAACACCGCTGGTTGCTGGTCGTATACGTAGCCAGTTTCCAGTTTCGTTTCCAGTTCTTGGAGACGTTTTTCTAATGCCTCAACATCGGCATCAGCAGCAAAAGAAGGTAAAGAAGCAAGCGAAGCGGCCACCGCAAGAGAGAGAGGTAAAACTTTAAAGCTTTTCATGTGATATCCCTAAAATTTGTATGTGTTGTTATCTCGATAGGAATATTAAGGAATGAAAGCATTGAAAAGCCGCTATGGCTTCACACGACGATGGCCTAGAAAGTGACATGAAACAACGCATGAAACTTAACCATCATTTTTAAATTTAAAAACAATTAGATAGTAAGTTTTAATTTTTGAATCATGATTTGAAATCGCTTTCATTTCACCAAAATGTTTAAGTGCTATCACGTTCACTAAGGCTGAAAAGCCCACATTTCTGAATGACGACATGAAAGATTTCAGAAATATGAAAGATTTCACAATCCGTAAATTTCTTACGAATTCAATAACTCACACTCATAACAAACATGCTTCATATCACAAATACGGGCTTTGCTATTCCATGCAGCACTAAATTACCACCTAGAATAGGCACTAAGTAATTCTTAAGTAGGGAAGCATAATGTCGAAATTGGCCGGAGCACGCCTAGAGGAAATGGCGGATATCCGATCGACAAGAAAAAAGAAGATCGTATTTCTCTGTTCTAGCATTGCCACCGCATTCTTAGCGTACGGGTCCATCCTGCATTATCTGCAAGGGAATTGGGGACTCAGCTTGTTAATCGGGCTGTGCTCTATTGCGTGTCTCACCATCAGTTATCTGATCAAAATTCGAGGTCATCACCAATACGCCGACTTGTTGCTCACCGGCGTGTTGATGTTCGATGGTCTTCTGTTGCTGCTTTATAACGACGCGCCATCGGGTCGTTTGTTGTGGCTCTACCCAATCATCGCTGCCATCATTTTGATTAACGAATTCAAAGTCGGTTTGCTGTTCAGTGTTACCTACACTCTCATCATCTTTTTCGGTTTAACCTTTTTAGAGAGTGTGCCAACTGCTAGCGAAATGACCGAACGCCGCTTTATGTTCACCCTTGTGGCTATTTGCTTTGTTTGTCATACCTTCTCTTATTACTACTCAAAAGTAGTGAACTACATTCAGACCCTTTATCGCGAAGGGATTGAAGAGCTCGCCTATCTCGACCAATTAACTGGCCTTGCCAACCGTTGGAGCTTTGAAACCTGGGCGCGCGCGAAACTAGAAGAATTAGATCAAACTCAAAGCAATACCGTCACTGCTCTGGTTTTCCTCGATATCGATAACTTCAAGCACATTAACGACAACTACGGACACGATGTCGGCGACCGCGTGTTAAAACACTTTGCGACACGCCTGAAAAATAACATTCGTAATAAAGACAGAAAGACGGATAAGCACGACTACTCTATTGCGCGCTTTGCTGGGGATGAGTTTGTGCTGATGCTTTACGATGTGCGCTGCAAGAAAGATTTAGACCGAATCATGGATCGCATCGTCAACTTGTTCCAAAAAGGCTACCACTCGGAAGACAACATCAACGAGCTGACCATGAGTATTGGGGTCGCGATTTACCATCAAGATGCCAATGACCTGTCTGAGCTAACACGCTGCGCCGATAAAGCTATGTACGCAGCCAAGCACACAGGCAAAAACCAGTACGCGTATTATGAGCACTGCTCACACGCAGAAGAGTTGCGCCATCAAAGGCATTCGTTGGTTGGAGCAATGGGCAGTGAAAACGTCACGTCTCTTCAACGTGACGCAAGTTTGTAAGAAATGTCGATTGGCGTGTATTTGCGAACTGGCTTGTACTTGCGAATAGAGGCAAGGCAACGACCACTTACATTAAGCGAACATGTACATCGCCCACAAACCGCCAAGTAAGAAGGTGAGCAGCCATACCACTTGGCGCGTTTTACTCGGTTTGTCTTCTTTTGGTGGAATAACTGGCTTGAGCGCTCGCTCTTTTATTTTACCGACCAAGCTGTTTTCGATCGCACGCTTATAGAAAGCACGGCGTTTTTGAGCTGCATTCGCCACTTTCGTAAAGCGGTGTCTCTGTTCTGTTGTAAATTCTGTCGCCTCATAGCGAGGAGGGAGATCAGAATGTTTAGGTTGTACTGCCATCACTTCCTCCTTGTTAATGGGTGCACCTATCTTAAGTATATACAAAGTTATCAGTTTGTTGCTAAAAACCTTTGCATCTGAACAAGATGCATGAAAAAAGCCACCCGAAGGTGGCTTTCATTTCAATTCTGTTTAGCGCTTATAGGTACTCACACAAGTACGCTGTTGCGTCTTTTACTTGCAGCTCAAATGATGAGTTGCCTTCTACCTCAAAGAACTCACCGCTGTTGTATGTTACCCAATCAACGTCGCCGGCTTTCTTTACGATCAATGCACCTTTGACAACGCTCATGCGCTCTGGCGCTTGAGTGCCAAACGTATACTCACCTGGCAACATCACACCAACACTTACGTCCTGTCCTTGTTGGTTAAAGCCCAGTGACTTTACGCCACCAGCAAAATAACTGTTTTCCTTAATACTCATTATTGGTTTCCTTATCAAAAATCAGCTCTTTTTTACCCTGTTTCGGTTTACGACTCAAGTCTCTACATTGACCTTTCGTCAAAGGCTAAATTCTCAATAACTGTGTTTCGGAATGTAAAAGTGGACATCAGATCATAATTTCACCGTCTCAAAGGCAAGATTGTTTGTTTTTGCGGCTCAAGCTTCTCACCATAATAAAAAAGGAAAGTAAGCAGGGATCATGACCACCACACCGCGCCGTAAACGCAATCAGAAGCCAGAACCGCAACCCTCATTTTGGGCTCGTCATCAGTTCAAAATCATCAAAGGGGGCCTTGCTCTGTTCGGCTGCGCATTGGCTGGTGTGATTAGCTATCAGCTTTATGCTTCTTATTTGGATTACATTGATCCGGATAAAGTCTATGGGGAGTGGATTGAGATTGGTGCGCCGCCATATCAAACCGAGCAGCTTTCTTTTACACCCGACGGAGTTTTTCGTAACCATCGCCTCATCGCAACGCAATTCGAGTTTGACGGCAAAGTGGTCACCCTCAACACAGGATTGGGAATGACAGAGTACCAGCTGTCCGGCTCCCACCTCTCTCCACAAATTCGCCGCATCGAACCACGCTTGCCCGATCAACGTTTTATTCTCAAAGGCTATGAACACACTGTTCAAGGTTCAGAAACAGGAGCAGCGTCGAAGCGTCGTGCCGCTCTGAGTGAACATTTCAGCCGTAAATAGCTTTTGGTCTATCAATTAGCTTTCATCTACAAATCGCTTTTCCCAACAAAACATCTTCTGTATACGAAACAAGCACTTTTGCTCGTAACCTGCTCTATTGCATAATAAAAATTTAATTTCACTCGCAAAATAACGCATACGAACTGAGTAAGCGATTAATTAAATACATGCAAAATATTTATAAAATCTTGGCTCGATATTGAATTTTCACTGCAAAAGTATGTTTCTTGTAGTGAGATTTAGGTAACACGGTCGAAACTTGATTTATTTTTTTTTGAAAAAAAATAAGCCTCTGAAATGCTCAAAGGGATGCTTTTGCACAGTGTGTGAATTGGTTGTCTTTTCTGTCGCAGGAGCAGCTTATGTTCGTCAATGAACATGAATTCAAGGATTGAGAGAGAAGTTATGATTCGATTTAACCTATGTGCAGCTGGGGTTGCCCTAGCATTATCTGGCGCTGCAAACGCGGCACCTACCGCACCAAGTATCGATATGTACGGTTCCAACAACCTGCAATTTTCTAAAATTGAGTTGGCAATGGAAACTACATCTGGCTACAACGACATGGTTAAGTACCATGAACTAGCCAAGATCAATGTGAAATTCAACCAGTGGAGCGGCACATCTGGCGACACTTACAACATCTATTTCGATGGCGTTCAGGTTGCAACTGGCCCTATCACTGGTAGCCAAACCACAGCGTCGTTTGAGTACGGCCAAGGTGGTTTGTACCAAATGGAAATCGAAGCGTGTGATGCAACAGGCTGTGCCAAGAGTGCACCTGTAGAGATTACTATCGCAGATACCGATGGTTCTCACTTACCACCTCTAACCATGAATGTTGACCCGAACAACAAAACCTACAACACAGACCCAAGTGTCGTGATGGGTACATACTTTGTTGAATGGGGCATCTACGGCCGTGATTACACTGTCGACAACATGCCAGTCGACAACCTAACGCACATCCTTTACGGCTTCATTCCAATTTGTGGTCCAAACGAATCTGTGAAATCGGTTGGCGGTAACAGCTTCAACGCACTGCAAACAGCGTGTCGCGGCGTGAACGACTACGAAGTGGTTATCCATGACCCATGGGCAGCGTACCAAAAGAGCTTCGCGCAAGCAGGCCATGAGTACAGCACGCCGATCAAGGGTAACTACGCAATGCTAATGGCGTTGAAACAACGTAACCCTGATCTAAAAATCATCCCATCTATCGGTGGTTGGACACTGTCTGACCCATTCTTCGATTTCGTTGATAAAGCCAACCGTGACACGTTTGTCGCGTCAGTTAAGAAATTCCTGAAAACGTGGAAGTTCTACGACGGTGTGGACATCGACTGGGAATTCCCAGGTGGCGGCGGCGCTGCAGCGGATAAGGGCGACCCAGTAAACGATGGCCCAGCATACATCGCATTGATGCGTGAACTGCGTGCAATGCTTGATGAACTAGAAGCAGAAACTGGCCGTACTTACGAGCTAACTTCAGCAATCGGTGTAGGTTACGACAAAATTGAAGACGTGGATTACGCAGACGCAGTTCAGTACATGGACTACATCTTCGCGATGACATATGACTTCTACGGCGGTTGGAACAACGTTCCTGGACACCAAACAGCACTTTACTGTGGCTCATTTATGCGTCCTGGTCAGTGTGACGGCAGCGGCGTTGATGAAAACGGCGAACCGTACAAAGGCCCAGCTTACACGGCTGACAACGGCATCCAACTACTACTAGCGCAAGGCGTTCCTGCGAACAAACTGGTTCTAGGTACAGCAATGTACGGTCGTGGTTGGGAAGGTGTAACTCCGGATACGCTAACCGATCCAAATGATCCAATGACAGGTACTGCTACAGGTAAACTGAAAGGCAGCACAGCTCAAGGTGTTTGGGAAGATGGTGTCATTGACTACAAAGGCATTAAGTCATTCATGCTAGGTGCGAACAATACGGGTATCAACGGCTTTGAATATGGCTACGATGCTCAAGCAGAAGCACCTTGGGTGTGGAACCGCTCGACTGGTGAACTGATTACATTTGATGACCACCGCTCTGTATTGGCAAAAGGTAGCTACGCAAAATCTCTAGGTCTAGCGGGTCTATTCTCTTGGGAAATTGACGCAGATAACGGTGACATCCTTAATGCAATGCACGAAGGTATGGCAGGCGGCGTCGTTACTCCACCAAACCGTAAACCAACGGCAGCAGCAGGTGCGGACCAAGCAGTAACAGGTCCTGCAAGTGTTGTACTTGATGGCAGCAACTCAACAGACTCTGATGGCACAATCGCAAGCTACGCTTGGGAACAAGTATCTGGTACTGCAGTGACTCTATCTGGCGCGAACGCAGCGACAGCAAGCTTCGATGTAGCAGAAGTGACCGTTGAAGAGCAGCTAACGTTCAAGCTAACTGTTACTGATAACGAAGGTGCAACCGCTTCTGATCTTGTTGTAGTAACGGTTAAGCCAGCAGGTGTGATTGATCCACCAAACACTGCGCCAGTTGCACAGGTTTCTGCACCAGCAACAGCAAACGCAGGTGACGTGGTTGTGATTGACGCTTCGGCTTCAAGCGATGCGGACAACGACACACTAACGTTCGATTGGACGCTACCTCAAGGTCTAAACGCAACGGTTAACGGTGCAAAAGTCACGTTCACAGCAGCAGAATACCCACAAGACACTAGCCTAAGCTTCACTGTAAGCGTAAGCGACGGTCAAGCGGCATCTACAGCGACAGCAACCGTTGTTGTTGCAAAACACACCACAGGCGGCGGTACATGTACTAACGCTTGGGATGCAGCAGCGGTTTACACTGGCGGTGACCAAGTGACACACGCTGGTAAGACTTGGGAAGCGAAATGGTGGACTCAAGGCCAAGATCCTAGCCAATCTGGCGAATGGGGTGTTTGGAAAGAAGTTGGTCCAGCTAACTGTAACTAAGCCACTGCTAAAAAGCGTTGTGATTCAACATCACTCGCTTTTAATAGGGTTATAAAAGAAAAGGACAGCTTCGGCTGTCCTTTGTTGTTTCATCAGAATCTAGGGAATGCTTTTCAATAATCAGCTTGCTTCAATTAAACGATCAAAGCTCTGGAATACCTCATCACACTTCATCACGCGTCCATGGCCTTGCCCTTGGGTCGTCACCAACTCCACTCGCTCAATCTCACTTGCCGCCTGTGCGGATACGCTGTGTTTAGTGAACTTGTCTTGCTCATCGTGAACAATAATGGTTTTCGCTTCACGTTCGGCTAAGCGTCTCTCTGGGTCAATCGACTGCAATGGGTAGTTAAACTGATCTTCCACTTCCGAAACCACGGCTTTGAACAGCTTCATTGAATAACCCGAACGAGCAATGCTGCCAAACAGGTTTTCAACGTAATTCAATACTGGCGCAATCAATAGCAAAGGCTTGTTTTCTAATTTGCTGTGACGGCACTCTAATGCCGACGCCGTTCCCATGCTGTGTCCAACCAAACCGGCCACGTCTTCCACCGAATCCAATACATCCTCTAGGCCACGAACAAACGCAGGGATGTGCCCGTACTGACCATCACTCTCACCATGCGCAGGATGATCGTATGCGAGTGCGGTGTAACCTGATGCGGCAATGTGTTCCATCAACGGGTAGAACTGACTCGCTGTCCCCGACCAACCGTGAGTCAACACCCATACCGGACCACGACCAAGCTGATAGGTTTTAATTGCCCCAGCATGACCTTGGATTTCACTTTTGATAAGCCCCTGTGGCTCGGCATTTTTTGGCTGCGTACGCGCAGGGGTAAGCAGTAATTTACGCGCAGTCTTTTTTGCGTGTGACGGTGCTAGTGTGTGATGTAAACGCGTGCTGATGTTGATTAAACTGCGCTTTACGCTGAATTTCTGCGAAGTATTGAAGTAAATTTTCTCACTCATGATCGTTTCCTTAGCTATCAGCTTTGCACAAAATAGAACGGTCGTGCTTTTTAAGCTGATAAGAAAGAGCGCTCTCCGTCGCCCTTTGTTATGAATCTATTACTATGCCCGTTACCGCGGGGCTAGCGCTTCCATCGAATGAACAAGTTATCGATGCCTTGCCAGAACAGTCTCTGGCTCTCTTCTTCCCCTTTGATCGAGTAAAATACGTGTGCACTTAAGTACTGCCCGTATAGATCAAAGGTCGCTTGTCGCGTATCTAAGTCCGCCACAAACTCTTGGTTTTCTTTGCCTTTCTTGATTTGAATTTCTAGGTAATTCAACCAAGTATCAATTGATTTACGCAATGCTGCTTGCAACGCACATCCTTCTTCTGCGGTGTCGTTCCAAGCATCGAGGAACATGCAACTGCCTTGAAAAGAGTGGTTCCACGTCATCCAAGCATCCAACAACCCACGAACTTTACGCTCGATGTTGCTATCACCCAACTCACGCGCGGGCGCAATTACACGCTCGGCAAACACTTGGTTGGCAAACTCCAACACCGACAGTTGTAAGTTCAGCTTGGAATTGAAGTGAGCAAATAGGCCGCTTTTCGACATACCACACTGCTTTGCAAGCTCACCAATAGTGAGGCTCTCCAACCCGTTTTCACTCGCTAGTTGGAATGCACGCTGCAGTATCAGCTCTTTGGTTACTTTTCCTTTTTTCATAAATACAGTTTTAGCACGGTCGTACTTTTTTGCAAATCACCAATTTACTGGTCAAACCATCTTATAGCCACCCGCACACTCTCGATCGCAATACATTGAGTAATCTTATGAATATGAATTTTCGAAATTTGAGATGGGTCTGAATTTCGAAAACAGGTTGCCGTCAATTGCACATGAGTTGATTTTTTACCGCGAGAACTGAGCCGTTACCTGCTAATTTCGCAGCGATTTTTCACTTTTTAGGTAAGCACTTATGGCAACCACAAAGAAAATTGCCAGTTTAGAATTTGCCCGCATCATCGCGATGTTTGCGATCGTAGGGCTTCACTGTCAGATGGCTCTCACCTATTGGCAATGGGATGAGGTGCCTTGGGTTGGGTACATGCTCAACCAATTGGCTCGCTTTGCCGTGCCGCTGTTTTTCCTCATCTCCGGCTATCTTATCCAACCAAAGCTCAGCACGAATCCAGTGGAGACACTCAAAAACTACACCAAGCCTTTGCTTAAAATATGGTTGGTTTGGAGCGCGATTTGTCTCTTGATACCTTTCCGTTGGCCAGTGGTTGCAGAGGCGGGTTATCTTGCCGAGAGACAAGGCTATTGGGGCTACCTAATGTCGAACCCGATTAACTCACTGTTGGAAGGTGGTTTGGTACATTTGTGGTTTATCCCTGCCCTGATCATTGCTGTGGCCATCATTGCGTTTCTGGTTCGTATTGGAATGGCGCAGTTGCTGCTACCAACAGCGGTATTGCTATACATCTACGGAGTGTTCGCAGGCAGCTACATCACGCTTACTGAGCTACCAGCCCCATTCTTCACTCGTAATGGTCCATTCTTCAGTACTTTGTTAGTGGTGCTTGGTTACTTAGCGCGACAACACCAGTGGCAATGGTCTCGCAATAACACCATTCGCTTGATTTTGATCGGTATGGCGCTGCACTTTGCCGAAGCCTATTACTTGATGAACTACGAGATCGCCTTTAATTCACACGACTTCTTGTTCGGCACTGTGATCTGGTCTTTAGGTGTATTCATGTGGCTTCTTGCCCATCCAAACTTCGGCAATATGCCGTGGGTGTTTAAGTGGTCTCCGAGTATTTTAGGTATCTACGTCAGCCACCTTTTGGTGATCATCATGATGATGAACGTCGCTGGCATGTTGGGGTTAGAAAACTTGGCGAAAGACGCCTTCATTTACCCAGCAACCATTTTGGTGACCTTGTTGCTTGTGAAAGGCATTGAAGCAACACCACTGAAAAAATTATTACTGCGCTAAATCCATTCAGCACTATGTATGGTCTGCACTACCACTTTTTGGCTAGTGCAGACTTTATAAAAATGAGAGCTCTCTCTCACTCATCAAAATTATCATTTCTAATACTTTGTAATTTGCTTTCACTCACAAAAAACATTGTTCATTTAATTTAGATTTGTCTTACATCAACAAAATGCTCATTAAACGGAGGCGGTATGTGGGCAGGTCAAGGACTCGTTCCTTTTTTAGAAATTAGCCATTGGCTAACTTATGGTTTATACGCTGCAGTAATCCTATTTGGCGCGGCGAGCATTGCGTCACTCAGAAAGTAGTGGCGCAAGCTACATCAATTCAAAACTCCTACCGTTAATTCGAGCTTACTCACACTTAACCTATTAATATGTGGCTAAAATTTCTCCAGTCAGACAAGGAGAAATGTCTATGCCAATCTATCCAATTGTCGCGTTTTGCTGTTTGATATTTTCTAGCTCCACCTTTGCAGCTGCGACCAGTGATCTTAATCTCGTCAATTCGACCGTCGGTTATGCCGCGCTGATTTTCTTCACCATTGCCTACATTCTGGTGATGTTGGAAGAATACCTACACATGCGAAAATCCAAGCCTGTGCTGCTCGCCGCGGGATTAATCTGGATTTTGATTGGTTACACCTTTAGCCAACACAACCAAGCTGACGTCGCTAAAGCCGCTCTGGAACACAACCTTCTGGAATACGCCGAACTTTTATTGTTCCTACTGGTGGCGATGACTTACATCAATGCGATGGAAGAGCGCAGATTGTTTGATGCTTTGCAGGCGTGGATGGTCGGTAAAGGCTTTGACTTCAAGAAGCTATTTTGGCTCACAGGTAGCCTAGCGTTTGTGATTTCTCCCATTGCCGATAACTTGACCACGGCATTATTGATGTGCGCAGTGGTGATGAAAGTTTCTGGAGACAATCCAAGGTTTGTGAACCTAGCCTGTATCAACATCGTCATTGCTGCGAATGCTGGCGGCGCATTCAGCCCATTCGGCGATATTACCACTCTGATGGTTTGGCAAGCAGGGCACGTCAGCTTTGCTGAGTTTATGCCGCTGTTTGTGCCTTCGCTGATAAACTACGTCATCCCTGCATTCATCATGTCGTTATTTGTACCAAACACTAAGCCAGATACGGTACACGAACACATTGAGCTCAAACGCGGCGCAAGACGCATTGTTGGTTTGTTTATCCTGACCATTGCGACTGCAGTTTCCTTCCACGCCGTTTTACACTTCCCGCCAGTGGTGGGGATGATGATGGGCCTCGCTTACCTGCAATTTTTCGGTTATTTCTTGCGTAAAACGCTCAAACACTCCCTTGCCAAAAAAGCGGCGATGGCGATTGCCAATGGGGACGATTACGCGCTCAAGCGCTTAGGTTCTGTCGTGCCATTTGATGTCTTCCACCGTGTGTCTCGCGCCGAGTGGGACACCCTTCTGTTCTTCTACGGCGTGGTCATGTGTGTTGGCGGCTTGAGCTTGCTGGGCTACCTTGGTCTGGTTTCGAACGTGATGTACACCGAGTGGAATCCAATTTGGGCAAACATCATGGTGGGAATACTGTCCGCCATCGTCGATAACATCCCAGTGATGTTTGCGGTATTGACCATGGAGCCAAGTATGTCGATGGGTAACTGGTTATTGGTGACACTAACCGCCGGCGTTGGTGGTAGCTTACTATCGATTGGTTCTGCCGCGGGTGTGGCTCTCATGGGCGCTGCGAGGGGACAATACACCTTCTTTGGACACCTCAAATGGGCACCGGTGATTGCTCTGGGTTACGCAGCGAGTATTGCCGCGCACCTCTGGATGAATGGCAGCTTGTTTACTTAAACTGCCTCAATCCACGCTACGTATCTTTATTGGTCTGATGGGTGGTTCACGCCATCCATCACCTCTATCTCTACTAGCTCATAAGGATTTACGCCTTCTAAACAGCCAACGTTATAACCGTATTCGCTTGGGTTAGAGCGGCGCTGATGGTGGGTATAGATACCACATTCACCACAGAAGAAGTGCTTAGCCGTGTTGGTATTAAACTGGTACAGCCTGAGCGTATCCTCACCTTGGATGATGCGAATCCCATTCAAAGGCACCGATGCCACAATCGCGCCACGACGTCGGCACATGGAACAATCACAACGTCTAGGCTTCTCGATTCCATTTGGTAATGACAGTTCAATTTGCACTTTTCCGCAGTGACAAGAAAGCTTATGCAAAGGCTGAATTATCGTACTACCTACTTGTTTAATCATGACATTTCCTCGCTCCTTCCGTGTTTGCCTAGCTTAATGTGTAAAGTCTGTTAAACAGTTAACATCCGCGCAACCTAGGTCAAAAACTCGACATCCATCACTTTTCACGACATTTTATTCAGCGATTTATCACTATTTGGTTGGCGTTTTGCTAACCGCGTCCGTTTTGGTTGCGCGCTCGCAGTTAAAACGGTTTTAAAACCAAGGAAAATACTTTTATGGATAAAGATCATAGCCTTAGAGAGAACCTCTTGGCTCTGACGCTCGGTAGTGCGTTGGTGTCACTTGGGGTTATCTTCTTCAACAAAGTGGGATTGCTCACTGGCGGAACAGCGGGTTTAGCAATCTTCCTCACTAAGATCAGTGACTTCAGTTTTGGTCAGGTGTTCTTTGCATTGAACCTGCCTTTCTACATTTTGTCTGTGATGCGCATGGGTTGGCGTTTTACCATCAACACTTTTATTGCGGTTTCGATCGTTTCTTTTGCGGTAGACCACCTGCACCATGTGATTGAAATTTCTCGTATTGAACCCGTTTATGCCGCACTGCTCGGTGGCGGCTTGATTGGTATGGGGATGCTGGTGATTTTCCGCCATAAAATGAGTTTAGGTGGCTTTAACATCATGGCGCTTTACCTTCAGGAACGCTTTGGTATTCGTGCGGGTAAAGTACAAATGGCGCTCGACTGCACCATCGTTGTGATGTCGCTGTTTATCGTCGATGTTTACTTGATTGCCCTTTCTGTACTTGGCGCCGTGGCGACCAACTTAATCTTGGCCATGAACCACAAACCTGGGCGTTATCAGCCCAAGCCACAAGCTGCGTAATAGCACAGAGTCACGATGAAAAAACAAAGCCCCGAGCCATTAACTCGGGGCTTTTATTTGTTCTAATTCATTAATTAAAACATTACACCAATGGCGAACTTTCACAGTATTTCTGATCATCTGCCATCAGTTTTTGCTTGCTCGCTTGGCTTAAGTGATAGTGCACCAGCATCAGCAAATCATGAGCGTAGAAAAGCTCAAAAGCGTCTTCACCATTTTGTCGACAGATTGCCTCACAGCGTTCAGCGTGCACTTTGGCTTTGAGTGGCTTACCAGCTTTGAGTAGGCTCATAGCTAAGCGATATTCTGCGCGCTCTTCTTGTATCCAACCACCAGCAACTTTCCAGTATTCAAGCGCCAGTGTCGCGGCCTCTAGCATGTGTTCTGCTTGCGCTTCAGAGCGTGTTTCAAGCTCTTCATATTGGCAGGCAAGGTTGTTACCCGTAATGGCAATTGAACGCGCTAAAGGCTCGGCAGCTTGATCTGAATCTATACCGTTGGCTGCTTTTGCTAACCACGTGCTCGCTTGCTCTAGTTCATTCATTGCTGACAGCTCGTTAGCAATTTGAGCAAACACGCGACGCTGATCGACATCATCTAGATCCGTAATCGGGTCTGTATTTTGATCAACGAAGTACTGTGCAACGGCTTTGGCTCTCTGACGCGCTAGACACTGAGTCACTACGCCATTTTCGAGCTTATCTAAACTGGAGAGAAACTGGCTTGGGTCGTGCAGATGACCGATTGAAGTGTGCAACATCAAGGGTAAGATGCGCTCAGCATGGTTAGTGTCTTCCACCTCGCTAAGCGCTTGTTCTAATTGATTGTATGTTTGTTGTGGCTGCGCTTCATGTTGCTGCCAGCTTTGGGTTATGAATGCATCAAAATCCGTATTGAAAGACATATCCTTATTATCCTTTTTCATTGCTCTGGATTGTTTATTAGCACAACAACCCTACACAAAATTTAGCCAAATAAGATAAACCTTGCCGGATTCTGAGAATGGTCTCACTTAAAGTGGCGTGCCCTTTTCCAATGCGAGTAATCGTTGCTTTCGCTCTACCCCGCCTGCATAGCCCGTAAGCTTGCCACTTTTGCCGATCACACGATGGCATGGCACCACAATCGAAATCGGATTTTTACCATTCGCCAGCCCCACCGCACGTACCGCTTTGGGATTACCGATGGCATTTGCCAGATCTTGGTAGCTCCATGTCTCACCGTAAGGAATAGTCGTTAGCGCATCCCAAACTTGAGTTTGGAAAGCCGTACCTGTCGCTGCAAGGGGCAAGTCGAATTTGTTACGCAGCCCAGCAAAGTATTCTTCCAATTGAGTAACAGTCTGGCTGAGCACTGCATGTTGATCATCACGCTCACCCAACTCGTCTGGTTTGGTGGTACACGTTTCAAACCAAATTCCCAGCAAACCTTGATCGTTAGCTTGAATGGTCACAGCGCCTAACGGACTTGGCATTACCGTATAAAGTGATTTCATGATTGATTCCATAAGTGAAAAGTCGCGTAACTGCCCCAAGGCGACGCAGTATGAGCATTCAATGACGGATAGTTTGGCATGGCTTTCTTCACCACCAAGTCTTTATCTAAAAAACAATCGGGCTGAGATTGGCCACGCAGTTGCGCATAACTCACCGTCCACGGACCAATGCCCTTTAATTCCAGCCATTGCTCCGGATCGGCTTCTGGGTTTTGCTGCATGTACTGAGCAAATCGCACGAGTGTGTCTTTACGGCTTTGCGGCATACGCAAGAAGCTAACATCGGCATTCGCAATGGCTTCTGGCGTTGGAAAGTGGCGCGCTTGCTGATCGTTACTGAGCGTTTCTACCAACAAATTAAGTTGTCCGATAGCCGCTTTGACCGACACTTGCTGCCCCAACACAGCGCGTACACCGGCTTCCCACGCACTCCAGACGCCCGGAATGCGAATCCCTTGGGTTTTCACCAACCCTGGCGCGATGTAATTAAGGTGCTGCTCCACCGTGCAAATATCCGCATCAAGGTCGAACATGCGACGTACACCAGACACCAAATTCTGCAATTTCGTGACGTCTTCAATCTCAAACTCCATCTCAAGGTAACCCTCCCCTTGAGTGACCTTGAATCGCGCATGGCAATCATCGAGTAAAACATTGCGCTGGTATGCGTCTTGTGTAACTTCTTCCATTCCCTCAATCGCACGCAGACGATAAAAATCGAGCATGTGTTGCCAGTGCAAAGCGCCGCGATAAGGGAGCACGATTCGATTCGTCCCTACGCCATCAAACTCCTTTCTGCGCACTTGAGAAGGCGTTAGCTGAAGGATCTTTTGGAACGCATCATTGAAGCGTCGAGTGCTGTTAAAACCCGCGGCAAAACCGACTTCGGTGACTGACATCGAACTCGAATGCAGAAGCTGCTTGGCAAACATCAATTGCTGATACTGCGCATATTGCTTAGGTGACATCCCCAAATATTGCTCGAACAGCATGCGCAAGTAACGATCCGAGATCCCAAGACGATCGGAGAGATCTGCAAGGGACTGATGATGTAACTCACCTTGATCGATCATTTTGATCGCACGTTGGAATGTGGTTTCAACCCCTTTCCAAGCCCATGATCCTGGCGCACTATCCGGGCGACAACGCAAACACGGACGATAACCTGCCTTCAAAGCTTGCGTCTTGTCAGTGAAGTACTCGACGTTTTCCTCTTTGGGCAAATTGGCTGGGCAGATCGGGCGACAAAAGATCCCTGTCGTTTTCACCGCAATGTAAAAGCGCCCATCAAAACGGCTGTCACGTGCCATGCGTGCTTTTTGACATTGTTCGAAGGTCAACGATGTGTGTGGGTGGATGAGCATAGTGCTGTCCTTGCGTACACAGTGGGTGTTTAACGAGTGGGCAACTTGCTCGCCACTCGATCGGTATAACTTCATTGTAGAACGAGGAGTTACTGTAGATTAGCCATTTTCGGAACTCAATATTGAGAAATTTTGGCATTAGTAAATTTGTGCACTAAAGTTAGATCAGAACAACACAACAACGTCGGCTAAAGGGAATTGGCATGGACTTACATACGTGCGTGATTGTACTTAGAAATCACAAGGTTATTACCAGTAAATCAGTCGAGCACTCGATAGGGATTATCGAACGTGACTCTGATAACGAGATTTCAGAAATTCAAATCAATGCGACTGATGGTGTGAATATTCGCACTTATCACTACAGTAGTGTGGAAGACTCGCTTGAAAGCTTAATGAATCTATAAAAACTCCTTTCTCCCTTGTTAATCGTAAAAGCAAAAGAGCACAGCCCCCTGTGTTCTTTTTTTTGCCCGTAGTACACAGGCGCCCTTCCAAAAGACCAACAAAAGTAAAGAATGTCATTCAAAATTTTACCAATTCCTTGATCAAATCCAGCACGTATGAGCACTAAAAACAAATACTTTTAACATTTTAAGTTAATGTATTTAAAAACAAAAAAACGTTCCATCGAATTTATCGAACGAGAACATCAAATTGCCCCAATTTTTTCTTTCTCTCCTCCTACCTACACTGGTTTCAACAGTAAGGGAGTCAGCACTCCTCATCAGAAAAATTCGAGAAAGGATAAAGTCATGAAAGCACTACTACAGAAAATCACTACTTCAAATGCAGGTTACAGCGCACTCGCACTTCGCATTCCCGTTGGCATCATCTTTATGGCGCACGGCGCCCAAAAACTTTTTGGCTGGTTTGGCGGTTATGGTCTTGAAGGTACAGGTCAATGGATGGCATCGATTGGTTTAGGTCCAGGCATGCTGATGGCATTTTTAGCTGGCAGTGCAGAGTTTTTTGGCGGCTTGTTCATCTTGCTTGGTCTACTTACTCGCCCAGCAGCCGTGGCTTTAGCATTCACCATGGTGATCGCCATTTTCTCGGTTCACTTTGAAAACGGTTTGTTTATGTCGAATAACGGTTACGAGTTTGGTCTAGCACTGCTGGCAGCAAGCGTTTCTCTCGCTTTCTCTGGCGCAGGCAAAGCCGCATTGGATGAAACACTTCGTCAAAAACTGGCGTAAACGGGAGCAAAAACGACCTTCACAGTGCCACAACTCTCGCTTCAAGAAGGCGATTTATTTATAAACATATCGGCATTTCCCGAAACCCATACAAAAAACCCCTTGGCATCACACCAAGGGGTTTTCGTTTAATTTTGCACTGGATCGCAAAAGCAGAAATTACTCGTCTGCAGGAATGTCCGCAATTTGCTGCAAACTGTACGCCGTTAACGGGTCAATCTCTTTTACGATTTCTTCAACCTGCTTAATCGCTTCTACAGACGTGCTGGCTTTGCGATAGCTCAAATAGATAGGACGGTACCAATCTTCTACGCCAGACACCTTGTGGAGCTGCCCACTTGCAATAAACGGCTCTACCAGAGACGCTGGTAGGTATGCACTGCCACCTTTCTCTAAAACGAAGTCTAACGCGATACGAGCGGTAGAAGTGCGAAGGTAAGGCGCTGGGATTTTCGGGTGACGTTCCGCGTGTTCTGAAGCGAAGCGCGTACCCCAATCAACGTAAACGTATTTCTTGTTAAACACCGTATCAAGAGAATCTTGTTCGGTAGACACAAGCACCAACACCACGTCAGCCACTTTTTTGCAGTTAAGCTCATCCGCTTTGATTTGATCGAAGGCGAAAGCCATATCGAGTGTGCGCTCAAGCAGGCTGCGGCTTAGCATCTCACGTCCCATGACTTCCGCCATAAAACCGTAACCACCAAACGAGTCTGTTACGACACTCAAACAGTTTTGCAGGTAAGCATCCCAAATGTTCGGCGTACCACCCATGGTGAGCTGCAACGCTTTGCCATCTTCGAGGGATAATTCGAGTTTGGCTTGCTGCAAGGTGGTCACCATCACCTCGGCATAGCCTATTAAACGTTCACCTGCGGAGGTCAACTTTATGTTATTTCGATCACGAATAAACAACTGCGTATCGAAATAACTTTCGAGTTGTTTGATGCGTGCGCTCACAGCGGCTTGAGTAATGTACAAGTTCTCAGCAGCTCGTCCGAAGTGACGAACCTTTGCCAGCTCTAAAAATGTTCGAAAGACCTTTACATCCATAAACCATCTCCTGGTCAATATAAAACCAGATTAACAACTAATTAAAATTTTGACGACAAAAAAGTTTTGTTTTTCTTTTGTTAGCTTTGCGCCTAATTTTCGCCGTAATTCATCACATTCATCAATAACGGTTACAGAGGCTGTTGATATGTCTGACACTGAATTTCGTCATGGCAAAAAACGTTTTTACGACAACGTAAAATTCCCACGCGGCTTTGCAAAGTCTGGCGATTTTACTCTTTCGGAAGAGGAAATCCTAACAATTTATGGGGATACTATGCTTGGCCTAGAGTCAGGCGAGTTGACACCTGAGAACAGCGAAGAGAAACACTTCGTAAAAGTTCTGGAAAACCCAGGCAAAGCGAAAACTAAGATCGAGCGCACTTGGTTAAAATACACACAATTAGCTCGTGGTCGCAAACGCTTCCACACGCTAAATGGTCGTAACAAACCAGAGGCGACAGATGACTACGCAGAAGAGAGCCTAGCAGAAGACGATTAACCGACTCTGCCAAGCCTTAATGCTTGGTTAATCCCCAGAGTGTTTCATTCTGTGGAGTTGCAAAAATTTTTCTTTTCCAAAAGCCCAGAGGTGTTTCACCAAAGGGCTTTTTCATTTTTTAGTAAACCTATTTATCCGGCGAGCACTCACTTCGCCAGCATGGCGACCTTCTTCAAGAAGCTGTCTTTAAGATGCTCTTGGTCATACTCCAACTGATAGGTGTTGTGGAAACCCACTTTGAGCTCCACGCCATTGCCTCTCAGAAACACGTTATAGCCGTCGTAATCAGAAAAGGCTTCTACCCCTTCATACATCTTGCCAAACTCGGTAGGCGTGCCGTTGTTCATCACACATTCGTATGCTTGCAGCACTTTGGTTGCGTCTAAGTCGTTTTTCATTGCGATTCCCTCAGCAATAAACACACTTTAAGTATGGTTAAGGAAGAAACGCCGTGCCACACCATAGATTGCGTGAGATCATAACTTCGGCATTTTTCTTCCCTTTCTCCTACGCAACTCGGTTCAATTTGGCTCGCTCATTCAGCCAAAAAACTTTTTTTCAGTCATAAATTTTAAACGCTAATCAACTAGTCTAACGCACTCTATATAAGAGGGTAATCGCAACAAGCAAACGTGAAAACTGTTGAGAAAAGCAACATTGGTTAAAGAAAAAGCAAAATTTTGACCTAAAACAATAGCAGATCGTCATTACTTATTTTATAATGCGAATTAATGTTTCAGGACATCTTAAATTCCAATAACTAGGGGCACAAAATGAGACTTATCCCGTTAGCTCAAGCAGCACAAGTAGGCAAGTGGGCAGCAGCACACATCGCTAAGCGCATCAACGACTTCAAACCAACTGCTGAGCGTCCGTTCGTTCTGGGTCTACCTACTGGTGGCACTCCTCTAGCAACTTACAAAGCATTGATCGAACTTTACCAAGCTGGTGAAGTGAGCTTCGAACACGTTGTGACTTTCAACATGGACGAGTACATCGGTATCCCTGCGGATCACCCAGAATCATACCGTTCATTCATGTACAACAACTTCTTCAACCACGTAAACATCCAAGAAGCGAACATCAACCTTCTTAACGGTAACGCGGAAGATCACGAAGCGGAATGCCAACGTTACGAAGACAAAATCAAGTCTTACGGCAAGATCAACCTATTCATGGGCGGCGTAGGTAACGACGGTCACATCGCATTTAACGAGCCAGCATCTTCTCTGTCTTCTCGCACTCGCATCAAGACACTAACTGAAGACACTCGTATCGCGAACTCTCGTTTCTTCGATGGCGACATCAACCAAGTTCCTAAGTACGCACTAACTATCGGTGTTGGCACGCTACTAGACGCTGAAGAAGTGATGATCCTAGTAACTGGTCACAACAAAGCACTTGCTCTACAAGCAGCAGTAGAAGGCAGCGTAAACCACCTATGGACGGTTTCTGCACTTCAACTACACCCTAAAGCAGTGATCGTTTGTGATGAGCCTTCACAACAAGAGCTTAAAGTGAAGACTGTTAAGTACTTCTCTGAGCTAGAAGCGGAAAACATCAAAGGTTTCTAATCCTTCGGGTAACAACCAAAGATAAACGCTGAATACACAAAACCCGTGAGTTATCACGGGTTTTTTCGTTTTTAGAGACTGAAAGGTTTGGGAATTTAAACAACCGCTAGCGGTACGTCTAATAAGCTTGAATACCAAACTGGCGCAGACGTTTTGGCAATACCTCATCGAGTTTATCTAACTCTCTCGGTTCGACCTCAATAAGGTTAAAGCTATGTTGCTCGTACACAGCACGAATCTTCTCTCGCTCCGCTTCTAACATCTCACCGGTGTCGCTACCCCAAAACTGAAGATAGACTTTGCCGCCTGGTAGGTAGAAATCGCTTGTCACATCTTGGTCGATCGGCAGTTGACGCTCATAAGCGTGCACTACTCCTGCCAAATACAGCCAGTTATCGATCAGCAGTTCTCCTTTAGAACGAACATAATGCCCGTCTAAAGTGCGGTGCTTAGCTTCAAACTTCTGGCGAAAACTAGAAAACGACTTATCTGTCGAATGGGACTCGGCATCTTGACCTAAAAACTCAATCACAGACTGCTTGAGACGCTTGTTACGTAGCACTACGTCGTGCCACACCACAAAGGTATTCTGCGACTCTTTATCGGTTCTCTGCTGCCCACCAGCGCGGATTCCGGCTTCGGTTAAGCTCCAACCTTCTTCGGATTTACTGATCCAACCTAATTCACTTAACAGCTGGTTCATGCGCTTGGCATTGAGCTTAAGCTTCTCACCCAACTGGGTTGCGCTGTAAGTTTTGCCAGATGTTGCGGCAAGCTCGATGTGCAAGTTGGTCGGCCATACGATGAACTGCCCAAATTTAGGGTGATCGACATACTCACCACCAAATTTGGCGCCCTCTTCGGTCAAAATCCATTTCTCGTCTTGGCGAACAATGTAACCAGCGCGTTTGAGATCCGCAAACAGCAGCTTAGCTTCTATCTGACGCATTTTTGCCAGCGCCGACGTCGATATTTTTTCAGACACGATTCATGCCTCCTGCTACTGTTTGAAATAAGGTAATGACTTGGATATTAACGCATTGATTTCACTGCTTGAAGTAAGAATAGTTGGGATTTTCTATCCACAACAAAAAAGGAGCACTTTGGCTCCTTTCTCTACATCGAATTGAATCGGCTTAATTATTCGCGAGTTTGGCAAACTTGCTATAGGTACTGATTTTGCCGTTGATGTACTCGATACCACTGTGCACATTGTTTTCGGTGTGACCAACAATTTGGTATTCGACGATGAATTCACCGCTGATGACTTTGATAAACAAGAAGCCGTCGCTGACCTTCCATAAGCCCTGTAAACCGCGCTCACTGAACAAGTCTTTTTCCACCAACGTGCCATTTGGTTTGAGCTCTAAAATCGATGAGAAACCGTCGACGTTCACTTTTACCCAAGGCTGTTGATGCACTTCGTAGCTGAGGATTTTACGGCGTGTTTTCGCCCACTCACGCAGTTCTTGCTCTTGCGCTGGGGTGAGAATTGGCAGGTCTTCCATCTCCAATAGGGTGTGATGTTTTTCGTACCAGAAAAGTTGCAGATGGAGTAATTTCATTCAGATTAACGGGGTTTCATAACGACAAAGCGCAACTTTGCGCCAACCCTGATGGTAAGTCAACCAATGAAACGAAAGAGTGCAGTTTTCACGAGGGTTAAAAACTGCACGTTCCCACGATGGGAAAACGGTGCCCAATAACGAGCACCGGAGCATGTAAGTGTCTATACGACCCAGAAAGAATTATGCGGCAAACAACCTAGGTAATTCCGCATGATCACACGCTTGATTTAAGCGCTGTTGAGCGGTTTGAATGTGCGCACGCCAATGTTCATCTTGCGCCCACATCTCAATCACCAGTGGCACGACGCAGTCTGTCTCTTTGAGTGTGCGGAAGATGGCATCGAAGTTCACTTCACCATCGCCAATCACCAGATCGCGAAACTGACCTTTGTACTCTGGCGTCACGCGATACGTGTCTTTAAGGTGGATTTGGGTAATGTGTGGCTTACTCAATTTCAGTTCGGTGCACACGTCATAGTTCCAACCCGAGATGTTGCCTACGTCTGGATAAGCAGTGAAATACGGCGAATTCACTTCGCGATTGAGCACCTCAAACTTACTCAATGAGTTAAGGTAATCGGTGTCCATGATTTCAACAGCAAGCATCACACCTGCGCGCTCTGCCAGTTTCGCCGCTTCCTTCATACCTTCAATAAAGCGCAAATGCGTGGCACGGTTTGCTGGCTCGTAATACACATCGTAGCCAGCTAATTGAATGGTACGGACGCCAAGTTTGTACGCCAATGCGATCGCCTTTTCCATGTGCAGCACAGCTTGCTCTCGGATCTTCGGATCAGCCGAGCCAAACGGGAACTTGCGGTGCGCGCTCAAACACATCGACTGCAGTGGCAAACCATAGCGTTCGCACTGGTGACGCAGGGCGTAAATCGTCTCGTCGTCCCAATCTAAGCGGCTGCGGCGCTCGTCTGATTCGTCAACCGAGAGCTCAAGAAAGTCGAAGCCCAACTCTTTGGTCACGCTGAGCTTTTCTTCCCAGCTCAACTCGTTCGGCAACGCTTTCTCATACAAGCCAACACGATGACGTTGTAGGTTCTGATACATGTCGCCCCCTAGTTCCAGTAACGGTCGATTTGCGCTTTCAATGCTTCTGCGGTCTCTTGTCCTTTGTCGCCCGCCAATGCACGACCTGCGATAAAGGTTTTCGCTTTGATACCTTCGAACAGGTAGATGTCTTCTGGCACGATGCCGCCCGTAATAGAGAGCTCGATACCTAGCTCAGAGAGTTGACGCATCTTGCTGATGTCAGCGTCTGTCCAACCAATCCCTGCTAACTCTGCATCGCGAGAACGGTGGTAAATCGCTTGAGTGATGCCAAGATCCACCCACGCTTGCGCATCTTCCATCGTCCAGTTGCCGTAGATTTCGATTTGGATTTCGCCGCTAAACTCATCCGCGACTTTCTTACACGCTTCGATGGTCGCAATATGCGCTGCGGCTGAAACCGTAATCCAGTCAGCGCCAGCTTCAAACGCCATGCGAGACAAAATCGCGCCGCCATCAGTGGTCTTCATGTCGCACACAAGAATATGGTCCGGGTGGTTCTTACGCAGTGTTGAGACCGCATTCATCCCTTCAGCGAACGCTAAGATAGTGCCCACTTCAATCACATCAACATAGCTGTGTACATTGCTTGCAACCGCCACGGCGTCAGTTAGGTTAGTTTGGTCTAGAGCGATTTGAATCATTGGTTTGGTCATGATGCTTATCCTTGAATTTTTTCACGTATCAGACGAGCTAAGCCGTCGTTATTGTTATCGGTTTCGCACACCAAACGGGCGCTTGAACGTACCGTCTCGTCTGCGTTATTCATGGCAACGCCTAATCCGGCGTAACGGAGCATGGAAATATCATTGTGGTTATCGCCCACGGCAATGACATGATTCGGGTGATAACCCAGCTCAGAAACGTATTCCGCCAGTCTTAAGCCTTTGCTGTTGCCTTTTGCTGCGAAGTCGATGCGATTCGACCACGAGCGCTCGCCGTTGAATTTCTCTTTCACCCATGGGTTTTCAATCAAGCGCTCTACCGAGCTTGGTAAACCTTCCACCACGAATTTCCACACAAACTCGGTATTGCGCACTTCTTCGCTGAACGAGTCGATTTTGTAGATCTTCGGTTGAAGATGCTCAGGCGCGGTTTTCGCCCACTTTTCCAGCGCTTCCATGTAATGAATTGGGTTGTAGTTTGAGTACGTCATAGCATCGGTTACGTACATCACCATCTTGACCTGAAACTCCTTCGCCAAGGCGATGAACGTCAGCGCATCTTCCTTATCGATGGAGTTGTGCTTGAGCACTCGGTCATTGTGGTAGTCATAAACATAAGTGCCGTTGCAGCAGATGATAGGCGTGGTAAGCCCCAACTCATCGTAATACGGGCGTGCCGCGGTGTGATGGCGTCCGGTGACAATCACCACGTGACACTTCTGCTGCGCTTCTTGAATCGCTTTTTTCACCTCAGGGTGAATGCTGTGGTCATCGGTGAGGACGGTTCCGTCTAAATCTAAAGCAAGCACTTTGTACATGTCGTTACCTCTGCCCGTAGTAGGCGTTTTCACCGTGCTTACGCAGGTAGTGTTTGTCTGAAAGCTCAGGCTGGATCTTGATGCCGCTGTTGAGTGAACGCGTTGCTAATGCCATGGCAGAAATCTCTTCCAATACCACCGCGTTGTGCACGGCATCGTCAGCGTTGGTTCCCCAAGAGAAAGGCGCATGCCCTGCCACAATCACGCTTGGTACTGCCATTGAGTCGATGCGGCGTTGACGAAACTCTTCCACGATCACTAAGCCGGTGTTCTTCTCGTACTCTTCGGCAATTTCACGTTGTGAGAGCTTACGAGTACACGGAATATCGCCGTAGAAGTAGTCGGCATGAGTCGTGCCCAGCGCCGGAATATCGATCCCTGCTTGCGCCCAAATCGTTGCACTGCGTGAGTGGGTATGCACCACGCCGCCCACTTGTGGAAACGCTTGGTAGATCTCAATGTGGGTCGCGGTATCGCTGGATGGATTCATGTTGCCTTCCACCACATTGCCGTCTAAATCGACCACCACAATGTGCTCAGCGCGCATACCATCGTATTCCACTCCCGACGGTTTAATCGCAATCACGCCGCGCTCGCGGTCAATCTCAGACACGTTGCCCCAAGTGAAGGTCACTAAGCCGTATTTCGGCAGTTTGAGGTTGGCTTCGAGCACACGTTGTTTCAGTTCGCTGTACATGATTTCTCCTTAGGCGGTGACAGCCAAAGCTTCATCAATCACGTTGAATACATCGGTTTTGCTGCGGCAACGACGAAGTTTGTCTAAATCCACGCCCGTTTCGCTGTCTTCATCATCCAACACTTGGGTCACTTCCATCAGACCTTCCATGTGCTCGTCTGAAGAGCTGCCCGCTAGCGTGATCAACACATCAACTGGCTCATCTTCGCCTTCAAAGTAGATTGGCTCTTCTAACGTAACCAGTGCGAAGGCAGTACGAATTACGCCGTTTTCTGGGCGTGCATGTGGCAGTGCCAAGTTAGGCGCGATGCAGATGTAAGGACCCAACTCTTCCACGCTGCTGATGATGGCGTCGTGGTAGGAAGGCTGAATCGCTCCAGAGGCAATCAACATGTCCGTACCAATCTTAATGGCTTCACGCCAGTTAGACGCTTTTGCTTGCAGTTTGATTGAGTTGTTGTCGATCAGTGATTGTTTTAATCCCATTGTTCTATCTCCAGTTTGGGTGCCGTGACTTTGGCTTTTGAAGCCCGGCACCACTGTTGTTATCCGCTGTTTGTTATTGGTTTCTTATCTCTTCATTGAGAGAAGTATTTGGTCATGCTGTTTTATTTTGCTGGTACAAAGTTTTTATTGATGATGTCGAGTAGCTCGTCTCCGAAGGAGTTAGGGTTAAGCATGTTTTGCACCCCGAGTACAAACTTGCCTTCGCCTGGCTCCATCTCCGCAGACAGGTGCTTCGACGATACGATGATGTCCGTGCTCGCAAGCTTCGACTTGTAGTCCGACACTGCGCATGAGTCCATCACGTGAGGAATGCCTTTCTTCTCTAGGTATTTGCCGATCTTCATTTTCATCATCATCGATGAACCTTGACCGTTACCACATACTGCTAGGATGCTTACTGGGCGCAGACCGTCGCTCGCTTTGATTGCTTGCTCTACCGCTTCAATCACTTCTGGCTCTTCACTGATTTCTACTGTGCCTTGCGCGTCTTCTTCAGCACGTAGCTTGCGAGAAGCGAAGAACATGTAAACCAGAGACAGACCAACAAGAACGAAGAAGAACATTTTCGATGCAGACAGACCTTGCATGATTGGTGGGAATACAAGCGCCCAGTCCGCCATGCCCATCCAACCGTTGAACTCTGTACCGTGCTGGCTAAATAGGTGGATAGCCCAAGCAGAACCTAGCACCTCGATGATGCCCATCACGAAACAGATCTTCATCACCGCTTTCCAGCCACCGAAGTGGTTAGCAAATACGCCGATGGTCGCGTTAGAGAAGAACATTGGAATGAAGCCAGGGATGATCATGATTGGTGCATCGAATGCCAACATCGCCAGTACTGCCGCGAACTGACCCAGCGCACCCCACATGAAACCAAATACCATTGCGTTAGGAGAGAATGCGTAGATAGCTGCACAGTCAATCGCCAATACCGCATTTGGAATCACGCGCTCAGAGATGCCTTTGAACGCTTCAGACAGCTCAGCAACGAACATACGTACACCGGCAACAATCACCTGAATCGCAACAGCGAATTTCAGACCCGTTTCTAGGATGTAGATAGTCCAGTGTGTGGTGCCCGCCATTTCTTGAAGGTTATCAAGACCGAATGAAAGCAGAATGATGCCGAAGAACACCGTCATCACGATCGCCGTTGCTGCGATGCTGTCGTGGAAGATGTGTAGCCATTTAGGCAGTTCTAGGTGGTCAACGCTGTCGTTCTTATCACCCAGTTTTGGCGCTACTTTTGTTGCAATCCAAGACGCGACCTGTTGTTGGTGACCAATAGAGAAACCCGCCCCGCCGGTGACTTCTTCAGTTGGCTTGAACATGATGTTGGAGGAGATACCCCAGTACAACGCCATTAACACCGCAGAGTAAATGATGGTTTCCCACATGCTTGCGCCAAGCACAAAGTAGAACACGGCGATCAGGCCCGCTTGCTGGAACATGATGTGACCAGTCAGCATGATGGTGCGGATACCCGTGTAGCGGCGGAACAGTACCAAGAGGATGTTGATACCTAATGCCAATAGAACGGCGTAACCTACCCAAGAGTAGTTATCGCCCATCGCTTCCATGGTGGACATCATGGAGGTGTAAGGGTCAATGACTGAGCCAGTTAGCCCGTGGTATTCAGAAAGTTTAGAAATCACAGGTTTGAAGCCAGCAACTAGGGTGCCCGCACCCACTTGAACCAGCATGAAACCCACGATCGTTTTGATGGAACCTTTAATGATGGTGGTGGCGTCTCTTCTCAGCAACCAATAGCCAATGCATGTTACCAAACCCAGTAGTAGTGGGGCTTTGGTCATAACTTGGCTGTAAAAAATATAGAAGATGTCGTACAAGAACTCCATATCTTTACCCCTAGAGTGTTTTTTATTTGTAATCGTATGTAGGTCAGAGTGATTCCATCTGATGTCGTAGAATCTACTCAGTTTTTGCTCACGAAATAAACTCTAACAATCAAAAGTAATCACGCAATGCTCATTTGTGATTATTTTGATATTTATCAATTTTGCCCTCCAAAAAACCCTACAAATGGTAAGCGGATCACACACAAAAATTAAATTACCAATAAATACAACAACTTATAAATCCTTGTGATGAGGTTCAGATTTTCATCAGTCTTGAATTTGACAATCAAGAGCGTGATTAATAGAATCAAAACAAATCACAAGTAATCACCAAATAATCACTAGATACACATTTCGGTGAATTTGAATCAAATAGGGTGATGGTATGAATGAAGTACAAAGACACAATGGCATTCTGTCTTTATTAGAAGAAAATCAGACGATTAACGTCTCACACATTATTGAGAGCTTTAACGTCTCTCCAGCGACGGCTCGCCGTGATATCTCTAAGCTGGATGAGCTAGGCAAACTGCGCAAAGTACGCAACGGCGCAGAACGCGTCGAAGCAGAAAAGAAAAAATGGTCACCGCTGAACATCAACAGCACTGAGCATTACGAAGAAAAATCCTTGATTGCGATGCAAGCCGCTGAGCTTTGTCAGCCTGGCGACAGCGTGGTCATCAACTGCGGTTCGACCGCTTTCCTACTTGGGCAGAAGCTATGTGGGCAAGACGTGCAGATCGTCACCAACTACTTCCCATTGGCAAGCTACCTGATCAATGAAGACCATGACGATGTGATCATCATTGGCGGTCAATACAACCGTTCACAAAAACTGTTCTTAAATCCGGCGCCCAACTCGCTTGGCAGTTACGCAGGCAATTGGATGTTCACCTCGGGTAAAGGATTAACCGAAGCCGGACTCTACAAGGCTGACATGTTAACCGCGGTGGCTGAGCAGCAAATGCTTGAGCAAATCGACAAGCTCGTCGTCGTGGTAGACAGCTCCAAAGTGGGTCACAGAACGGGTATGTTGTTCTGTCCTACCGAGAAAATCGACATTCTGATCACAGGCAAAAACGCCAACCCAGAGGTCATCAAAGCGATAGAAGCAAAAGGGACACAGGTCATTCTGGTCTAACGCGCCCTAGCCTCTTTCTCGAATAAATAAAAATAATTCAGCTCAGTGCCTTAACCACAAATTAAGGCGCTCGGCTCCCTACATCCCAAATTTAATAAAAATTGTGAAACAAAAAGGTGTTGCTATGAGTAAAGTAAATGAAATCACTCGTGAATCTTGGATCCTAAATACATTCCCTGAGTGGGGTACCTGGTTGAATGAAGAGATCGAAAATACGGTTGTAGAACCAAATACATTCTCGATGTGGTGGCTAGGTTGTACAGGTATCTGGTTGAAGAGTGAGGGCAACACCAACATCTCTATCGACTTTTGGTGTGGTACGGGCAAAAAGACGCAAAAGAATGCCTTCATGAAGAACCAGCACCAAATGATGCGTATGGGCGGTGTCGAAGCGCTGCAACCAAACCTACGTACTGCTATCTTCCCGCTTGACCCATTTGCTATCAAAGAAATCGACGCTGTGATGGCATCCCATGACCATGCTGACCATATCGACGTGAACGTTGCGGCGGCGGTACTGCAAAACTGTGGTGACCACGTGAAGTTCATCGGTCCACAAGCTTGTGTCGATTTATGGATGGGCTGGGGCGTGCCAGAAGAGCGTTGTGTTGTCGCAAAAGTGGGCGATGTGCTTGAAGTCGGCGACATGAAGATCCGCGTACTGGATTCATTCGACCGTACTGCACTTGTCACGCTGCCAGAGGGCACTTCATCTTACGATAAAGAAATCCTCGACGGCATGGACAAACGCGCGGTGAACTACCTGATTGAAACTTCAGGCGGCTCGGTTTACCACTCTGGTGACTCGCACTACTCGAACTACTACGCTGCACACGGCAACGAATACCAAATTGACGTGGCACTGTTGTCATTCGGTGAAAACCCACGCGGCGTGACAGACAAGATGACGTCTTCTGACATCCTACGCGCAGCAGAATCATTGAATTGTGATGTCGTGATGCCATTCCACCACGATATTTGGGCGAACTTCCAAAACGACCCACGCGAAATCGAAGTGTTGTGGAACATGAAAAAAGACCGTCTGCAATACAAGTTCGCACCGTTCTTCTGGCAAGTTGGGGGCAAATACACCTTCCCAACCGATAAAGGTCGCATGCACTACCAACACTTCCGTGGCTTTAGCGACATCTTCAAAAACGAACCAGAACTGCCATACAAAGCGTTCTTGTAATTCCGTCGCAACGTCAGACAGCGAAAACCAAAAGGGCTCTCAATTGAGTCCTTTTTTATTGCAGAAACCGCAGATTATACAGAGCGCATTTTCTGCGACGATTAACATTCGCTATCTAATAAGTAAGAGAGCTTTAAGAGAGGCTAACGCTCTCAAAAAACCTAGACGCTAGTGCACATCTACAAGCATTCTAATAAATGCCAACTTCACTCTAACTTACGCTCAATATCGACAATATCCGCCTAAAGCCTAGAAGAAAAACCACTTAAAATTGAACTACTTAGGCATCTTTAATCGACAAAAATCATTTGATGTACTGCTTACAAGTCCAATGTTAAATTGGTTTCGGTTAGTACATCCGAGTGCAATGTGTGACTGCGTTCGATGTCGCTTAAGTGTCAAATCTCCAAGGATGGAGTACCCATCAGGCACTTGAGTTCCACTTGATGTATGCTCTTATTTTTAATATCAAAAAGGACTCACTAAGAGTCCTTTTTTTCGTTTAGACAACCGTTAATCTCAGATAGCACGTAAACCGCGTCAGACTTCGACTTGCCATTGATGGGTTAGTTGAGAATGAGTCGAGCGTTAATCGGCTGGATAGGACGATTGTTCTTGCCCATGATTTCCATAAACGCTTTCACTTGCGCTGCAGATACCGTTTGAACCTCTTTTAGTACTAACCAACGAACGCCTTCAGAACATGGCGGTGTCGTTAACGAGCCATTGAATCGGTAGTAGCTGTGCTTAGAAGGAATGAGAGACTTGATGCTCACTGGTGCAAAGCTGGTTGTTTTGCCTTTTTCAAAGTCATGCTTTAGCAACTGCTCCAATGCTGGGTTTTCATCTCCTAGCTTATAGAAGACTGCCACAACCGCTAGATTGCCATCCTTATCGGCATGAACAAAGTGCGCCTCTAGCGGGTACTCTTTTCCGTTGATGTGGTTTTCAGATGGCGTATGGAAGTGAAACTGAGAAAGCGTGAACTTTTTATCGTCAACCAGTAGCGTGTTATTACCTTCAACATTGGCTTGCAGAGTATGACCATTATCAATAGCAGAAACGGCATCACCTAAATAGTTGATGTTGATTTCATCCATAATACCCAACACGGTTGATTGAATATTAACAGGACTTTGGTTCTTACCTTGCTGGCAATCTTCAGAGAACTTGCCCCAAAACTCAGGTCCATTCTCGCCTTCGTATCCCCAATGCGCAGCATGTGCTGCAGAGCTCAATAAAAGGCTAATCGCTAACAGTGATTTCTTCATCTTATCCTCATCTAATAAATTAAGAAAAATCAGATAATTAGTAAAACCTCAAAGTCATCACAGTGTCAGATAAATATAAACACATCCATAATCAACATTTATCAAAATGAATTAAGCAAATATTTAAACCACTTTGGAACAGAACTAATAGTGAGATGTGTATTTCACCATCAGACTAGATTATTTCAACATAAAGGAATCACAGCAAAACTGCTTGAAGCCTTATTCTTATACCTTAATAATCCAAACGCAAAACAAACATCGTCTAAAACGCCATCAATTTACCTCGTCATAAAACCAAACTCTAATTCAGGGTTTACTGCCAACTAAAACTATCATTTAAAAAGACATGCGATTATGAGTGAATATATCTACGTTTATGATGACAAAATCTTGGATGAATACCTAGATAAAGTGAATGCTCGTAAAGATATGGTTAATCGATCGACATTAAGATTATTTGCCAATGAGCTTAAAATTGAACTTTCAGTCGGTAGGCTTAAAGCAAAAGAGTTTTACGACTATATAAGAAGACCCAAGAACATCATTAGGTTATTGAAGTAGGGACTATTTAATAATCTGCTCCAGATATTTAGATTCAGCTTCAACTACAGCTAAACACATTGAAACAGAACGTGAGTCATATACTATAATGTTCATCAAACGTTACTACACAATTGTTTGGTTTCACTTTGGTTCCGTAGATGTAATCATCTACTTTTCCTGCTATTGATTCTTTGCAGCTTTAAATGATTAAAGCTGCTTTTTTTCAGTATCGACTCATCGTGAATATTAGGCATAGAAACGACTGCAAACAAACGCAATGCTTCATGATACGCAGCAGTTTCTATGGCGCACTTCGATGCTATCTTTTTTCAAGCATGCCTTTATCAACAATGAAGTCTATGATTTCTTGCAGCCCCTTCCCCTCTTTCAGGTTGGTAAACACATAAGGTTTTTCTGGACGCATTCGAGCGGTATCCGCTTCCATGACCTCTAATGATGCTCCAACATAAGGCGCAAGGTCTATTTTGTTGATAACAAGCAAATCAGAGCGTGTAATGCCCGGTCCGCCTTTGCGTGGAATTTTCTCCCCTTCCGACACATCAATAACATAGATCATCAAGTCAGCCAGTTCAGGGCTAAACGTGGCACTGAGATTGTCACCACCACTTTCGATAAATACCACGTCTAGGTTTTTGTGCCGCGTAGAGAGTTCCTCCACCGCAGCAAGGTTCATCGAGGCGTCTTCTCTGATCGCGGTATGCGGGCAACCACCAGTCTCGACCCCAATAATACGGTCTGCATCTAAGGCTTCTGCCTGAGTGAGTATCTTTGCATCTTCTTGCGTGTAGATATCGTTAGTGACGACAGCGATCTGATAAAGATCTCGGAGAGTTTTGCACAGAACCTCTAGCAATGCCGTTTTACCAGACCCAACAGGTCCGCCAACGCCAATTCGCAAAGGTTGTTTGTAGTCTTCTTGCATAAGAGTTGTCCAAATTATGGATGGAGTTAAAAATTCGATGTGTAATTATTTAATGGCTAATAATGAAAAAGCCGAACGTTATTGAAAGTCACCAATCAAGAGGATGATTTTGAATGGTGATCATCAAGCAATAGGTGATGATTGTTTTAGTGAGTATTGGAGTATTGAATAAGGCACTGAGTTGTGAATGGTTTGAGAGTGATTAGGCAAACTCATTGGCGAAGTTTTTGACTAACTAACCCGTAAATATTGATAACGAAGGTTTGCAATTTTTATCATCAACAATGTCTACATGATTCGACTGGTAGGTTATGTCTCCTAACCACTCTCGAAGCAAAATATACAATAAAAGCCTCACCATTCCATTCCGATATCAGCCCATAAAATTTAGAATTAGAATTCAGGCTAAATTATCTGAACATTGTGACTTCATATCTACACCCTAAGATGTTCAAAATACTTAAAGCACCATCTCTGCATAAAAAACGCTATTATAAGGTGTGCTATTGATGCTCAATTCAGCTATGTGACTCGTAATCTTAATTTTCATGATTGATAAAAACAAAAACATTATTCATTACTTTCAATAAGTTAAATAAAAAATCAATAGCGCCTATTTAGATTTGAGCTCAAATTACTGAGATAAGACACTTTCTTTGATGAATTTATGAAAAGAACAAAGGAGTAGCGTTATACTGTGCGTTGTACTGTCGCATGGATGCTTTTCTTTTAGCCCAACTTACTGCCTGTAGTAAGCCCAATTATGAGATAAGCAATAGTGGAATATAGATATATTGAAATGTTCAAACCCGTAAAACTTGAGGAGTTTTACGTAGAGTATCACTACATCGTCAACATCGCCTTTGCCAAGGGGACGGTTTACATCAATGAACAACAAATCACCATCGATGGTCCAACAACCTTAATCATTCCTCAGTTTACCTGCTTGTCATGTAATTTGACTCAAAAGTCGTCATTCTCACCATTGCAGATTCAGTTGTTAATCGTGACCGATGAGATGCTCGAATCCTCACTGCTTCAACTGCCTCAAAAACGTAGCTTCATTAAAAACACTGTCGCCCATCAACTGCCAACACCAGTGGATGTGGACAATAACTTTCAGCTACTCAAAGAAGTGTATGACTCCTTAAGTAGAGATGCTTTGAAGATCATGTTCTTAGAGCAAACTCTGTACTTCATACTGCTCTCTCTTTGCGAGTCGGGTATCGATGTTTTCAATGTCTTTCAGTTCAATTACGAAGAAAGCAAGCGCGAAGTCATCGCACGAATGATCACGAAAGAACCACAAAGAAAGTGGCAAATTCAAGATGTTGCCAAGCAGCTGTTTACCTCTACCTCAACATTAAGAAGGCATTTGCAGAAAGAGAACCTGTCGTTTAGCCAACTATTGGTAGATGTAAGAATGGGGCTTGCATTGAACATGCTAACGTTCACTTCCTACAACGTTTCACAGATCAGCAACCGCTGTGGATTTGGTAGCGCCGCTTATTTTTGTGATGCCTTCAAGAGAAAATATCACTTAACGCCATCACAGTTCCGAGCTCAGTCTAAGAAGACCAGTGATGCGTCACTTGTCTCCACAAGAAGTGACGATGTGAGCTAACACCGCTCCAAAAAAAGGCAGTGGATGACGGATCGAGCGTAAAGCCTTGCGCTTTCTGCTCAGTCTATTTTGCTTTTCATTTAAATCACCAATCATTGCGTCCAGGTAACGTTTTCTCTCGTCCTTCAGGAGTATGGTGTTTCGCTTTATGCACTAGAAAACTTCACGATATACCCAAGCCACCTCAAAGGCTGGGTCATAAAAATTAGATTTAGGGAAATATTATGTCTAATTCGATCACCGTTACATCTGATGACTACAACAACATCTGTCGATTACTGGATAACATTCCGAATTGCAGTGACGAGCTGCTTAAATTAGAAGATGAAATTGACCGCGCATTGATTGTCGATGCACACGAGATCGACAACAATATTGTCACGATGAACTCTAAAGTGACGTTTAAATTCCTTGGTGAGGAAGAGCAGATCCAGAAAGTGCTCGTGTATCCAAACCAAGTGAAAGATAACTCGCACATCTCCATACTCGCGCCGATTGGCATGGCGCTTATCGGGCTGTCTGTCGGTCAACGCATCGATTGGATACTGCCAAATGGCAACAAGAAAACCATTGAGATCTTGGATGTCGTTTTTCAACCAGAAAGAAATATAGAGTAGAGATAATCCAACGAATAAACCCAATCATCAGCCATCACTCCTAACCAGAGTGATGGCTTTGTGTTTTGATTACACTTGTGGCGGTGTGCCTTCTGCGTTTGACAGAACACAATCCATTTGAACTTTGGCACCTAGCGCGATGTTAGACACAGCAATCACAGTTCTTGCTGGCAAATCGCCATCAAAGAAAGTGGCGTACACCTCGTTGATTGCATCAATATCAGCGATGTCAGTCACTTGAATATTGACCTTAACCGCGTCATTCATCACGTGACCGATACTCTCAACGATCGCTTTAATGTTTTTCAAACATTGCTCAGCTTGCTCTTTAGCCCCACCTTGAACCAGCTCATGGTTCAGCGCATCTATCGGTAGTTGCGCAGAAATGTGGTTATAGTGAGAAAACGCCACAGTTTGCGTTGCAAGCGCATCAAGAGGAGCATTCAGCGTGTTGTTTGCCTTAATCACAATGCCATGGCGATCTTCAACTTCTTGAGGCGGCGTACCGTCACCATGAGAAATCACGGCATCAATTTGTACTGCTGCGCCCATTGGCAGCGCTGAAGCTTGAATAACCGAGCGAGCAGGCATGTAAGCCACGGCTCTTGCGATCGCCGAATCTGGGAAGAAAGTACGGTACACTTCGTTTACTGATTCAATATCTGCTAGATCTTGCAGGTAAACGGTCGTTTTTACGATGTCATCCAGCGGAACATCAATGCTCTCTAGAATGTTTTTGATGTTTTGCAGAGATTGATGAGTTTGTTCTTTTACGCCACCTTCGACCAAGTTTCCTGTCGCTGCATCTACCGGCAACTGTGCGGAGATGTTGTTGTAGTGCGAGAATGCGACCGTTTGTGTAGAAATCGGATTGGTCGGTGCTAGATCAGTATCACGCGACACCTTGATCAGGTCACATGGCTTTTGGGGTGTTGTCCCCTCTCCATTAGAAATAAGCGCATCCATTTGTAGTAACGCTCCTTCAAAAGGCACCGCTTCAATCGCCAGCACTGTGCGCGTTGGTAGAAGGTTCGTAAAGAAAGTCGTATATACCTTATTTACTTCTTCAACGTCATGAATGTTGGTCAAGTAGACATTTACCTTAACGACATCATCCATTACATGATCAATGCTCTCTACAATTCTTTTAATGTTCAAAAGACATTGTTTGGCTTGCTCCTGAATACCACCTTCAACAAGCTGGTTGGTTTGAGGATCAATCGGAAGTTGAGCGGAGATATTGTTGTAGTGAGAAAACGCTACACTTTGCGTTGAATGGCTGTTGAGTGGTGCAGTTTCTGTATTTCTAGAGCATTTAATAATGGTGCCAGTCATTTTAATGTTACCTTTAATTAATGATAAAAGTATTTAACTTACGTGAACATCATTGAGGCTAGAAAGGAGAGCCATTAGCTATATATCATTCCAATTCAATATAGAATAATAATAGAATCAACTGTTTCTGTTATATCCATCTTTTAAACCATAGATAAATAGAGCCAAGATCAACAAAGAAGCGGTGATAATCAGAATAGTTCCTAATATATCGATTTTATTTAAAGAGAAAGTAATCATCCCGGATAGAACCCCAACAAGGATGACTAAATCAATTAATATGCCTCTAAATATTTTCATACCTCTCCTTTCACAAACAATCACATCGTAAGTAAAACTATAAGATTATGCTGATTATTTAGACGCACTTCATTACAACATGCGCGCATTATGTTTAATTTTTACACGCTTTACATTTCAATTTTCCCATTGCCTTTATGTACCTTTTCCTACTCAAAAATTCATCTCTAATATCATTAATAATATGAAACCAAGAAGAACAGAAAAAGGCTTGCATTTGATTTATAAATTAAACAATTAAGTCATAATGTTTTGAAATAATAAGAAATATTTCACACCCACTTGTCGATATAACCCCCTATTTGATAGAGTCCACTCGCTCATATGAATTGAGTAACCTACTCACAGATAACTTTATTCCGCTCTTGCACAACTTAGCCCTATCCAATTTTGGTTAGGGCTTTTTTTGAGGTAGAAAATGAACTTAGAAAGGATTGACTATTCATCGATTGAGGACTTTGAGATTAGGTTAAAGCCCTTCAATGCCACATACTGGAACAAGATATTAAGTTTTCTCAATTCTATTGATGATGTCACCTCCTTTTCTTGCGATTCAGAAGACAACGTCTTTGTCGAATTAGACTCAAGCTTACTCTTCTACAACTGTGAAAATTCAAATAAATACAAGTTTAATTTCGATAACGTTTTTATTTGTCAGTTTAAGTCTATCGCCAGTGATGGGTATAACATCCGCTTATATTCGAATGGTGTTAATTTTTTATCTATTTAACGGATAGTAAGCCGAAAAAAATATGTACGAGAAAACAGATAAGTTATGTCCAAATTGCTTTCGTTGGCTACTAAGAAATACAGCCAAAGGTGAGATATATTGCCCCGATACGATCTCATGCAGAGTGAAGGGTTCATTGAGCATGCCTCCGTTAAAAGTCACCAAAGCGAGACTAAGAAAAACCTTAGTTAACGAAATTAGAAAAGACAGACAACACCAGAACCTAACGGTCATCAACCGAATTAATAAGCTCTTGAGTTAGAACATAACAAAAGAAGTGCTTTCACTTTGAAGCACTCACCGAAACTTGGATAAAGCGAGCAATCTCGTCCAAACCAATACTGATGAACACGACCACCACCGAGTATGCACATGCTCGGTGGTGGTACTTTATTTAAGCCCTAACAACGTAGAAAACAAAAGGACAAACAACAGATGAAGACTGTTATTCATGAAACCCTATTACGCTTATCTTCAGCCCCACAAGAGTCTCATGTTCAAATTAGGCAGGAGCTCTACAACACTCTAAAACTGCCATTCGAGAAGCAGTTAGCGTTATATACCCATGTTCTTGGTCCGGTAAGTTCCGGTCAGCTGTCCAGCAACCAGAGCTTAACCAGAGCGGTAGGCGATGCGGAAAGAATCATCCTAAGTAACAAATAATCGACGGCAAGGAGTCGCTTTCTCACACCTCCCTTAACCAAAAAAGTCGGCCTCACCACTTTAAACGGTGAGGCCGACTGTTATATTGCAGAGTTAACTCCAAGCCCTTGGAATTCTATCTCGCCTTATTTCTTTCTAAGTACGAAAAACAGAATAAACATAGAGCCAATTGCTGAAGTCATCAGACCTATGGGTAACTCCTGACCAGGGATCAGTACTCGGCTCATCAAGTCACTGGCTGAGAGCAGCATCGCGCCAATAAAAGCACATAAAGGCAATAGATAACGATGACTTGGTCCGGAAAATGGTTTCGCGAGATGCGGCACGATAAGTCCAACAAAGCCAATCACACCACTTAAAGAGACAAAGATGGCTGTAGAGAGCGCCGATAAAATAAACACGGTCACACGGAGAAATTTGACGCTTACACCCAGTGAGTTACTGGTGTCCTCGTCCACCAACATGGCATCGAGCGAACGCCAGCGCAACATGGTAAACAGTGCGAGCAAAATAACCCCAACAGAGGCAAACGGCAGATTTTCCCACTTTGCCAGCCCTAAGCCTCCCATCGACCAAAAGAGAATATTACTCGCCGAACGTTGATCGCCGGTATAAATCAAGTACCCAGTAATGGCACTGAACAGGAACGAAACCGCCAATCCAGATAAAATAAGGCGCTCAACCCCTTGAGACTTTTGCAGAAAGAACACCAGGATGACCGAAGCTGCG
Source organism: Vibrio sp. M260121 (assembly GCF_036533715.1). Taxonomy (NCBI): domain Bacteria; kingdom Pseudomonadati; phylum Pseudomonadota; class Gammaproteobacteria; order Vibrionales; family Vibrionaceae; genus Vibrio; species Vibrio sp. M260121. Next base: position 71,318 of record NZ_JATABF010000003.1, read on the forward strand.
GATAAGGTTGCCCCTGCAAATGCTGCCACAGGTAAAGACCATTGACCTAACGCCAAATCGAAATGGCTGATAACCGCAACAACGCCAGCCGATGCACCTGCAGATAACCCGAACAAGAATGGATCAGCCAAGTCGTTCTTAGTCACGGTCTGCAATAGCGTCCCCACCATAGCAAGCCCTGCACCAACTAAAATCGCGAGCAGAAATCTAGGAATTCGAATCTCACTCAAAATAACGTTGGTCATTGCAGGTAGCGAGGCGTGGTCAAAGGTAAAAAACTGATAAACCGAGGAAAAGGGTATGTTTATTGTTCCGTAAGAGAGCGAAAGGAACAGTATGACCGATAGCAACATCAGACTTGCCACGATAGCAAGCCAAAACTTTACATTCGAATTACTCATTAATCACGATACCAGCCTCGGGATGGAGCTTGGCTGCAATCTTCTTGATGGCAACCACATTGTTGGGACCTGGCGTCAGCTCACTGTACTTCAACCGCAAAAATTGACCATTTTTCACCGCGTTCGTTTGGCGCATTAGAGGGTTGTCACTCAGGGCTTTTATCGAACTGTTGATCGCTGCATCATCTGAGCTGCCATAATCCACCAAAATGATCATATCGGGATTATGAATGGCGACTTTTTCCCATGGTGCGGTGCCCCAACTAAAGTTTTCGTTGCCCATCACGTTGACGCCACCAGCCGCTTTGATCAGCGCGTGAGGCATGGCAAAGCGCCCACTGGTAAAGGGCTGATCAATGCCTGAATCGTAAAGGAACACCTTCTTGGTTGGATAAGCAGCCACCTTTGCCTCTATTTCGTTGAGGTCTTTCTTCCAGCTCTCGACTAAGTTCTGTGCTTTATCACTCTTATCGAAGACTTTGCCTAGCTTAAGGACATCGCCGTAAAGCAGCTCCATAGAAGCTTCTTGTTTCTTCTTAGTGATGTGAGCGCAGCTTTCGCTGAGTACCAGCGTCTTGACTCCAAAGTGCACCAAGTTTTGTGGCGTCAGATCCGAGCCAAATTTTAGACCGTAGTTCCAACCAGCAAACAGGAAGTCCGGATTCTTTTCTAGTAAAGGTTCTAGCGTTAAGTAACGCCCAGAGATTTCGGGAATATCACCTAAGTCTGCCTTGAACTGATCGGATACTTGATACCAACCTGTAATACCATTTACTGCCACCATGTTAGGTTGTAGCCCCAATGCGAACGCCATTTCCGTCATATTGAGATCTTGGAATACCGCTCGTTTTGGTGCTTGTTCAAACGTCAACACGTCCCCGCAGCTTTCAACACTGACTGGGTAATGTGGTTCCGTCGGTGCATTGGTGTTTGCGTAAACAGAGACAGATAAAAACAACGGCATCAAGCATATTTTTTTCACGGTAACTCCTTAATCTATTTCAAAAAAACGGATCGCTTTTCCTGTTGTAGGATGTAAGAAATGAAGGGTATTCAAATCAAAAGTATCTTTTATCCAGTGAGCATTGAGCGTGTTTTCGACCGTATCGCACACCTGCATCTTGCCTCGATTAATGATCATCACTTGGTCGGCAAAGTATTCGGCAAGGTTTAAATCATGTAACACGGCAATCGTTGTAATCTGCTTATCCTTAACGATTTTGAGGAGCTCTATTCTCGCTTTAGGGTCTAAGTGATTCGTCGGCTCATCTAAAAGCAGCAACTTGGGTTCTTGCACCAACACTCGCGCTAAGTTGACGCGCTGAAACTCTCCACCAGAAAGCTGCCCAACTTTTTGCTCTCTTAACTTCTCCAGTCCAAGCTCGGCGATCACCCGGGTAATGCATTCGTTGTCGTATTGGCGTGTGGAATAGTGAAAATGAGGAAATCGCCCCAGAGAAATATAATCAAGCACTCTCATTTGTGGGTCGACGGTATTATTCTGCCCCATAAATGCAATATATCTTGAACGCATTTTATGGTTATAACTCGAAAGTGGTTTACCAAGAAAACTCAATTCACCAGAGAATATATTCACCGTTCCCATAATGGTGCGAATAAAGGTCGATTTTCCGCACCCATTAGGACCAACAATCGCTAAGAACTCTTTCTCTTTTAGACTAAAGCTAATATCCCTAACTAACTCCGTTTTAATGCCCAGTGACAATCCCTTAATGGTTAACACTTCTTTCACATTAATAAGCCTTGCTAGTTAATATTTAGCCATTATCAAATAAAAAAATCCGTAGTCAATAAAAACAGAAAATAAAAAATATGTTTTTAATTATGATTTAGAAATATATTCATTTTACTTAGAAATAGAGCCCTATCCTTTATTCATGTGAAACGAATAGCAAAGTTAATTGAAAAACTACTATATCAAATAGCTAAATTTACAATCGTGATAATAGATATGAAGTATAGAAAAGTAATTGACTGTAAAACGATAACACTCAGAGAGTTTTATGTGGAACATCATTACATAATATATCTCTCTGAAGCCAAAGGGCTGGTGTCCATCAATGACAGTAAAATCGCCATTACCTCCCCAACTATCTTGATGATTCCTCAATACAGTCGGGTTTGGTGTGACTTACGCAGCGAGCGCCCGACACAGTGTATTGAGGTTCAAATACTGACTGTATCCAACCATACGATCGACTCTCTGATTGCTAAAGTTCCGCAGCGGGCATTTGGTGCCAATAATATCTCTTACGCTATCAGTGACAACTTCGAGATAAAGGACAGATTCAAAATATTAAAAGAGGGGTATGACACCTTAAGTAACCACGTTTTAAAGACATTACTGGTTGAGGAGACTCTGTTTTTTATATTCTTAACAATGAGTTACTATGAAATGGATATTGTTCGAATGTTCAAGTCCGATCATTACCAATCAAAGCGAGAAGTCATCACTCGGATGATAAGCCAAGATCCGACGCATAAGTGGCAAATTGAGGAGGTCGCCAGCAAGCTGTTCATATCCTCTTCCACATTAAGAAGACACTTGAATAAAGAAGACGTCTCTTTCAGCCAATTGCTGTTAGATGTAAGAATGGGCATTGCACTCAATATGCTGACATTCACTTCCTACAATGTCAGTGAGATCAGCCATCGTTGCGGCTTTGGTAGTTCGGCTTACTTCTGTGATGCATTCAAACGAAAGCACAATTTAACGCCCTCAAAGTTCAGGCAGTATTCTAGAGAAAACAACGGTTCATCACTGCTGACACTCAGGTACTAATCACTCCCTCATAGTCAAACAAACGCAATCAAAACGCAGAGTCCACAAAACCTAAAAAAGCCCAATATTGGCGTTAATATTGGGCTTTATATTTTGTTTATAAGAACGGAAGCTTAGCCTTCCACTTTCGCTGGTTCGCCTTTGAATTTGTTTAGCACGGCAGTATGCAGACCATTCTGATACGCCACCGCAACGAGTACAATCACCACACCGATTGACTGTAATAGCGTCACCGACTCACCACTTGTAAATGGTGCAACAAGAACGGTAGTAATTGGGCTTAATAGCAATAGACCTGCGACAACGGTTGGGTCCAAGTTTACCGAACCAATTTGTACAAATACCCAAGCAACCGCATGACCAACAACACCTAAGATCACAATCCAGATCCAGTTGCTCATATTAATCGCATCACCTGCAATAGAACCATCGGCTGCTGATAGTGGCAGTTTGCCGTCGACAAGAACACCCGTGGTAATGTTGAAACCGTGCGTCGTCGCCATAACAATCGCAGCAGGGATAAGCTGAGCAAGGAATACCCACATCAGTGGCTGGAAGTAGCGACCTGCGTTCAGTGTGCCCGACTTACGGCTAGTGTAGAGGTATAGCGCGTAACAAATACCGGATTTAATACCCAGAATCGTACCCACTAGCGCAATTGGGTAGCCCCACATGGTGCTTGGACCTTCGGATGGACCGCCTTCTAGAACACCACCCGCTAGAACAATACCGAACAACATAATCGGTACTAGGAACCAGAAACTTTTCTCCGGCTTAAACTTATCAAACGTCATGGCAAGCAATGGCATGATGATGATCTGTAGGTTAAGCAAGATAGATGAGATGCCCGCACCAATAAAGAAGATCGCAAAGTTCCAAGAGGTCATATCAAGACCAAGGAAAATACCGGCAACAATAGCGAGAGCAAAACCAGATTTATTAATTAAGCCTTTCTTTTTAATTTCGGCAACGGCAAATGGAATTAACACCAAGAAGCCGACAAGACAACGTAAGAAGGCGTTGGTTGCTGGTTCAAAGTTTGCTTCTTTTACCATGATTGCCGAGAACGCTAAGGCGAAAATACCAATCATAATAAACATATAAGCAAGTGGTTTGCTCATTTTTTTCTCTGGTCCAGATGTGGACGCGGTTCTAACTTCAGACATAAATAGCCCCAGAATGTAAATAAAAGTAATATTGGATTTTTAATTAACGCACATTGTTATTTAGTAAAATAAAAATATGCATTAATAAGCCATACCAGTACTCAATGACTGGTATGGCTTAATTAATACAGAGTTAAATAATTTGCGTAGGGAGACGCTAGGGTAAATATCGTTTTTATATTAAAAGAAGATTGATGCTATCTACGATCAGGCAGCATGCCTTCTTTCAAAATAAAGCGAATAATTTCTTCTAAACCAACACCGTCATGTAAGTTCGCGAAAATAAATGGACGATCGCCACGCATCTTCTTCGCATCACGGTCCATAATATCGAGAGACGCGTGTACATATTCAGCAATGTCGATTTTATTAATGATCAATAGATCTGACTTGGTGATGCCCGGACCACCTTTACGTGGGATCTTGTCACCTGCAGACACATCAATAACGTAAATCGTTAGGTCAGACAGCTCTGGACTGAATGTCGCAGCCAAGTTATCACCACCAGATTCGATCATCACCAGCTCAAGATCTGGATGACGCGATTGTAAGTCGTTCACCGCCGCTAGGTTCATCGAAGCGTCTTCACGGATAGCAGTATGTGGACAGCCGCCTGTTTCTACGCCAAGAATACGATCCGATGGCAGCGCGTCATGTTTTAGCAAGAAGTCCGCATCTTCACGGGTGTAAATATCGTTCGTTACAACCGCGATGTTGTAATGATCTTTAAGTGCTTTACACAATTTACGTAGCAGCGCTGTTTTACCAGAACCAACAGGACCGCCTACACCAACACGTAAACACTGTGTCATATTAATTTTCCTTTTGTTCTTTAAAGCAAATTAGCTTCGAAATAGTCTTGAATATTGCGTTTCATGTTTTGCACTTCCTAGCGCTAAGCCAGGAAGCGTTGGACCTAGCTCCCAATCCTCTAAGCTGAGGGCAGATTCGACCGCTTCAACAAGCTTAGGTTGCAGTCGAATGCACAGACGCTGCGCTGCGGTATGCCCCAGCGGTAGTGCTTTACATGCCACCGCCAATTGGTTTTCTAACCATCCCCATGCAAAGCCAAGCAGGCTTTGTCGAACAGGAATATGGTTAAGCTGTGTAACCCAAGCAAACATGGTCACGTATCCAGGTTCTTGAAGCTGTTTTGCCCCTTCAACATGCAGCTGAGGGTGCATTTCAAGATTGGTCAGTAAGTCTATTAATGCTTGACCAAGACGAATGTCTTCTTCACATAACTCAGAGGTTTCGCGATTCGCTAACAGCCAATCGTTCCAAAACGTCACTTCTTGGCAATCGCGATTCGCCCACGAGTGATACAAGCGTGCTAACACAGGTAATTCACAACGCGCTAAACCGTCATCAAGCACGCCTTCTAGCCACGCACCAAGCTCTTCTTCGTTTTTCACCCAACCAAGCTCAAAAGCGCTTTCTAGCCCTTGCGACCAAGCAAACGCACCAATAGGAAGCGCTGGGCTAATAAATTGCATCAAACCAAGTAGTGCTAGATCACCGACTTCACGATCAGAAGTATTAGTGTTCATGCTGATGCCCGTGGTGATGGTGACCATGAGAGTGATCATGAGATTGCTCACGACCAACATGCGCGTACGCACCGGATTCTGGGTCAAAAGGCGCTTGATGATGCGTCAATGTTGCGCCAAGCAATAGTGCCAGCTCTTCAAGCACATGGTCCGGTGTCATTCGTACCCAACAACGTCCGTCTTCATCCTGACCAACCGCGAGCAATGTGTGGCGGTTGCCTAGGTGATAACAAAGGCGAGCGAGAGGAAGCGTGCCGTTGATGTAAGCCGTCGTGACGGGTTCGTTCGCTGCATGGACACGAATCACTTCACCCGTTTTCGCTTCTAGCAGGTCGCCATCACGTAATACTGGTCCACGATCGAGAAACAAACCGACATCATGTCCCTTTTCCGTCACTCCTTTCAGGCGTCCTCGGATACGCAGCTCATAAGGAAGAATAAGACTATCGAATACCTCACATTCCGTATTGGCATCTAATCGTTTTGTTAGTTCAAGCATTGCAAGCCCTTACTGTTAATTAGAACAAATGGTAGCGTTGAGCCAACGGAACTTCTGTTGCTGGTTCACACGTCAATAGAACGCCGTCTGCACTTACTTCATAAGTTTGTGGATCAACGGTCAGTTCAGGACACACGTCGTTGTGCTTCATGTCTTGTTTGGTCTTGTTACGAACGTCTTTACACGCAACAAGCGGGCTGTTCAGACCCAGTTTTTCTTCTAGACCTGTGTTCATCGCAGCTTGGCTAACAAACGTCATGCGCGTCGCTGATACTGCGCGACCTAATGAGCCGAACATGTTGCGGTAGTGAACTGGCTGAGGCGTTGAGATCGCCGCGTTTGGATCGCCCATCGCAGCGCCTGCGATCATGCCACCTTTCAAGATGATGGATGGCTTAACGCCGAAGAATGCTGGTTTCCAAAGCACCAAGTCAGCGAATTTACCTACTTCAATCGAGCCCACTTCGTGTGCGATACCGTGAGTGATGGCTGGGTTAATGGTGTATTTCGCGATGTAGCGCTTCGCACGGAAGTTATCTGCGCCAAGATCTTGGTCTTCAGGAAGTAGACCGCGCTGGACTCGCATCTTGTTTGCTGTCTGCCAAGTACGACATACCACTTCACCCACACGTCCCATTGCTTGTGAATCTGATGACATCATCGAGATCACGCCCATATCGTGAAGAATGTCTTCTGCGGCGATACTTTCGCGACGAATACGAGAGTCTGCAAACGCAACGTCTTCAGGGATGTTTGGATCTAGGTGGTGACACTCCATCAACATATCCAAATGCTCATCAACGGTGTTGATGGTGTAAGGACGCGTTGGGTTTGTTGAAGAAGGCAGTACATTTGGTAATGCACACGCTGCAATGATGTCTGGAGCGTGACCACCACCCGCACCTTCCGTGTGGTAGGTATGGATACAACGATCTTTAAATGCAGCCAGCGTATCTTGTAGGAAGCCAGATTCGTTCAAGCTATCTGAGTGAAGCGCAACCTGAACATCGTAGCGATCTGCAACATTCAAGGCGTTGTGAATACATGCAGCAGTCGCACCAAAGTCTTCGTGGATCTTCAGGCTCATCGCGCCAGCTTTAACTTGTTGCTCAAGCGCTTCAGGCGTACTTGCACTGCCTTTACCTAGTAGACCAATGTTCATTGGTAGATCATCGACCGCTTGCATCATCTTACCGATGTGCCAAGGACCTGATGTGCTGGTTGTCGCTAGACTTCCTGTTGCAGGACCCGTACCGCCACCAATCATGGTTGTTACACCGCTCATCAGCGCTTCATCGATCTGTTGCGGACAGATAAAGTGGATGTGTGTATCGATACCACCTGCGGTTAAAATTTGGTTCTCACCTGCGATGATTTCAGTACCAGGACCAATGATGATATCAACATTAGGCTGTACATCTGGGTTACCCGCTTTACCGATGGCTGCGATACGACCTTGCTTAAGACCAACGTCAGCTTTAACGATGCCCCAGTAATCCATGATGATAACGTTAGTAATAACCGTATCCATCACTGCGTCATCACAACGCTGACTCTGACCCATACCGTCACGAATAACTTTACCGCCACCAAATACGACTTCTTCACCGTAGTGCGTGTGGTCTTTTTCAATCTCAATCCATAGCTCTGTATCACCCAGACGGACTTTGTCGCCCGTGGTAGGACCGTACATGTCTACATACGCTTGTCTAGAAATCTTCATTACTGTTACCTTTACTTAGAATTGTTATCTAGTGAGCCCATCACGTCACCACGGAAGCCGTAGACTTGACGTAAGCCAGCGAACGGAATCAGTTCCACTTCGCGGGTTTGACCTGGTTCGAATCGGATTGACATGCCAGCGGCAATCGCTAGGCGATGACCGTAAGCAAGCTCTCGGTCAAAAGATAAAGCGCGATTCGCTTCAGCAAAGTGGTAGTGCGAGCCAACCTGAACAGGGCGGTCACCCGTATTAGAAACTTTCACTGGAATCGTTGTGCGGTCAGTACACAGCTCAATGTCATCTGCTTTTAGTTGGTATTCACCTGCAAACATGGCGGTCTCCTTAAATAATCGGGTTATGCACAGTCACTAGCTTTGTGCCGTCAGGGAAAGTTGCTTCTACTTGTACTGTTTCAATCATTTCAGCAATGCCAGGCTGAACATCAGCACGAGTTAAGATTTCACGACCAGCACTCATCATTTCTGCAACGGTGCGCCCTTCACGTGCACCTTCCATGATTGCGCAGCTGATCAGCGCAACAGATTCTGGGTAATTCAGCTTAATGCCTTTTTCTTTGCGTCTTTCAGCAAGCAGACCTGCAGTGAACAAAAGTAATTTGTCTTTATCTCTAGGTGTTAATTCCATCGTTTACTCCGTTTCATGATTTTCAATATAAAATCGCGTTATTAGGTGTTTAATAAGGCGTTATAATTCGAATTTGATTAAGTCAGCCAGATTCTTGGTATCACTGGTTCCATGCCAATGAGCAGCGGACGCAATACTTCTCTCGCTTGTTGGAATAAGTCCCAAACTTCGTTTCTTTCGGTACCGAGATAGCGGATGACCAACACGCCGCGTCGCTCACTCACCGCCCAGCGATCAGATGCTGGCATGTGCTCTCGAAGTGCTAAGATGGCTTGTTTTGGATCGTCTAGACCCACCGCCCACATATTGGCGTGAACCGTTGAACCACCTTGTCCCCACTTACCGGTAAAACGCGGATGAGTCGGGTCGACCGTTTGTCTTTCAAGCCACAGCGGTTTGCCATTTTGGTAGAGGTTAAATTGTTGAGTGATGCATCCACTGTTGAATGGCAACTCACTAGCAGGTCGCCCTAGAACGGTAATTTCCCAGCCAAGGCACTTGGCATTTGTACCCAAGTTGATCGTGCAAGTTTGGTCACCAATAGAACCATCAAAAGCAATCGACTCTTGAGGAAGCCACTCTAAAATGGCGTTCTCCTCAACATCCAAGTTGGTGTGTTGTTTCCACGGCACTAAGTTGCGGTCGGCTTTGTATAGCTTGTTTGCGGCGGGGGTTGTCACTAAAGCGTGAGCGTCACTTTGTACACCAATGTTGAAGTTCAGCTCGTCACCACTCACCAAGCCACCAGGCGGGTGCAGAATGTAGACATGGCAACAGCCGTCTTTACCCTCAGGATAGAAAGGTCTTTGGACGATCAAGGGTCCAAAGTGTCGTAGGGTATTTAATCGCGTGACACTGGAATTACCTTCAGCATGAGCACCAAATTTTAATGTCAAAGACGCTAACCACTGACGATTGAGACCAAAACCTTGTTCAACACGAGGTGTATTGGTTTTGTCAGTCGTTGTCGTTTGGAAATCTGTCATATGAACATACCTTTCTACCTACCTTTAAATAAAAAATTAGGATTAAAATGCTTATTACCGTTTCATTGGTAACGAGTGAAATAGGTCAAACTTCAACGAATAACGCTGAATAGAAATAAAAATTACGAGTAATAAATAATGCCTGGTGAAAAGAGACACTTAATAATTCTCTTCTTTAACTTCACCTACAGCGATACTATTAATAAACTTACACAATTACATGAATTTCTATATCGATGCTGTAACGAATGGACACAATATACAGGAATCAAGCGGAGTCTAAATTAGACATTTTGCCCAAAAGATTACAATATAAATGTCAGCATCACTTCATTATTAATGGAATGTTTAAAACTATTTCTGCGTTACTAAATAAAAAATATAAACAGTGAGTTTACTCACAATTTCTATCATTGCTAAACGATGAGATAAGAGTGAATTACCGGAAACCGATAAACTTAAACAATGGATTTTCTGAAGCGGCTTCTGAACTGCTGAGGTGTAGTAAGTTTATTTTTTTTAAACACAGTGCAGAAATAGGCGGAGCTCTTAAATCCACTCAGGTTGCTTATCTTCAATATGCTGAAGTTACTAAACTTCAGATACCGAATCGCGACATTGAGCCTCACCTCGTTGAGGATGCAAGAGAAAGACTTCTGCTCTGCCGATAATCCTCTTCTCAAGGTAGAGATACTGGTCGCCATAGACAAAGCCGCCGCCTCAAGCGTCCAATGCTTCCTCGGTTCACGCATAAGCAGATTGGACAATCTCTCAGAAACCGACAGGTCACTTTTCATGTTTAAGACGATATTGATGTCTTTGTTTTCCAGATGTAGGTGAATCAGAAGTTCAACCACACTCTGTCTAAGCAGCGTTTTATTCAACCGCCCCATACAACGGTGCCCATCAACGACCCGATTCATTAAAAAGACATCACAAAAATCTTTGTTATGAGCTTTTAAGAAATTTCCGCCATCACTCGAACGACACAACTTTCGATTTCTCTTATCAAAGATAAACTTGTTTAACTCATAAAGGTCTTGCTTAATAAAGCCAATATCAAAATCATTTAAGCTAATGAAGTCTAATTCAGACTGCTCAGTTAACTTTGATATATTAACGTGAACAAACGAGTTTTTTGGAATGATAATTAAGCTATTATTAAACTCTTGAACGGGAGAGCTATTAATATTAATGTCTCCTTGATAACCTGAGACTCTGGCAAATATCGTCTTTTTAGTTCTGTAATTGTGTAGCCTAAAATTGCTGGCATTAATATTATGAAAAAACATTGCTATCAAATAATTAACATCTATATACTGTCAAGCATATTAGCAAGATAGTCGATTCTTTGTGCGACATGTATAGATAATCAATCCATAAATGAAGTTATATGACTTCAAATCTAAATCACTCCCCTACCCCTATAGAAAACTGGTCGCACTGCCATCGTGAAAATGGCGTGATTTGATAGGAAAAGATCACCGCTCCGCTAACTCAACTAGCATAAATAGTACTTCTTGGTGTTAGCCTCAGTTAGGCTTTTGACCACCCCTTCTTCTTCAAGCAGAGTGAGCGCTTTTTCAATAGGCAGTCTTAACAACCCTAGCTTTATCATTAACGTATCGACCGATACTGAAGTGTCGCCAATGGACGACAAGCACTGAACAATGCAATCTCTGGTCTTACGCTTTGACTCGTAGTTGCTGATAAACCGCCTTTTGACGGCGACCTTCTCTTGCTTGCTCTTACATTGATTACCCAAATCCATACGAAACCAATTTAAGTCTTCCAATAACACGCTATATGGCTCACCCAAGTTATCAATGACAACGAACTGATCATCCGTTGAGTTGATCACGGTGTAATCCACACCCTCCGATATTCTTGTCTCGCTCGGTGTTTTTATACTCGAGTAGAAGCGAATGGTGTCACCAAGCAAGCTATCGCTCTCTTTCTCCAACTTGCCCGTGGCGACAGCCAAACCAACATCAATCAACTTATAGAACTCGCGCACGATTTTGTGTTTTGGCTGATAGGCACAGTCCAAGTTCAACTCGCAGGTTGCACAGTGATAATGACATTTACATTGGACGTAGGATTGGTTGGAACCATCATAGACCCAGTTATTGCGATAATTAATGTAATACATACTGCCCAGAGCCGTGTGGGTCACATTCACCTTGTTACTTTTTACCAATCTACTCATGGTGGTAACGAGCGTCTCTTGGTCATAAACCCCCTTGATATAGAGGTTTTGAGAAAGCTCTTTTAGACTCACCTTCTGCTCAGAGTTAAATAAATAACCAATGATTTGGTTCTCTAAAGCATCAAGGGCGTCGTTTTCTTTTTCCTCGAATTCTTTTTTGAACTTTCGGACTAAGATTTTCAGTTTATCTTTAGCCAGACGTATCACTTGAGCCTTGGAGATATCATGTGTTGGTTCTAACAAGGAATAGATCTCAAACCCCGCGCCTTCAAACTGTAGGGTGCGACATAAGCCTTGCCTTAACGTTCTAATTTCTTTCTTTTTTCTCCCATCCACAGCATGAACACGCAAGATAAAGTGATGAATCTCTTTCGCAAAAAATACCAATTTCATAATCGTAATTTAAAAATAAAGACCTGAAGAGCTCACTAGCATTTCAAGTGAGTATTAGAAAAATCGGCGAGGTTAAATACGCCAAAAACAAGGAGACAAAACGACCACGATAGTGAGGATCTCTAAGCGTCCCATCAGCATTCCAAGGCTCAAAATCCACTTTGCTGCGTCTGGCAGTGTAGAGAAGTTGCCAGTAGGACCAATAATAGAACCGAGACCAGGACCGACATTCGCCACCGAAGTAATGGCACCGGACAAGCTAGTGACAGGGTCTAAGCCTATGATTGCCAATAACATTGCGATAAAAATAATGGTTAATGCATAAACAAAAGCGAATGCCGTTACACCTTGCACAATACTGTCTGACAAGCGCGCTTTGTTGTAACGCAAGGTAAAGACGCCAGAAGGGTGTACCAACTGAAAAACCTGCTTTTTAAGGAGTGAGGTCGCTATCTGAATTCGGAAGATTTTGAAGCCCCCTGACGTTGAGCCAGAGCACGCACCCATCAACAGAACGAAGCAAAACAAAATGGTTGGTAAACTCCCCCAACTGGAGAAATCGTCCAATGCAAAACCCGTGGTAGTCATCACCGTAACGATATTAAAGGTCGCAATACGAATCGCGTCGATAAACGTATAATCGAGCTTCAATGCCAACCAGCAAGCAACAACCAAACTCAACGCAACCACCAACTTAAAATAAGCTCTGATTTGCGCGTCTTTCACTAAATACGACAGGCTCTTTTGGTTGATTGCTGCCACAAACTGAATGAATGGCATACCACCCGCAAACATAAAGATGATCGCCACCCAATGAGCCATTGGCGAGAAGCCGTTCATGGAGGCATCGGTCGTTGAATATCCTCCGGTAGATACAGTGGTCAGTGCGTGGTTGATTGCATCAAACACAGTCATGCCAGATAGCAAGTAGCTCATCACACAAAGAAAAGTCAGCAGCAGATAAACAGATAGAATACTCTTGGCAACACTCTTCATTCGAGGTGCACTTTTTGTTGACCAATCAGAGGATTCGGTTTGGAAAAGTCGCATTCCACCAACATTGATCATGGGTAGAATAGCGATAGCCATCACGATGAACCCTACGCCACCAAACCACTGAAGCAGCGAACGCCAAAGCAATATGCTGGGTGCCATGTTATCAAGACCAGCAAGAACCGTAGACCCAGTCGTGGTGATACCAGACATGGTTTCAAAATAAGCATTGGTGAAGCTAATTTCATTGATGAATACAAAGGGAAGTGACGCAAACGCGCTGCCTAGAACCCAGACTAGCGTGGTGATCAAAAACGCATCTTTTACCTTGAGAGCGAGTGACGTCTTTCCGCCAATCGCCACGCACACTAATCCCCCTACATGGGTAATGATTGCTGATAAACCAAAATCTAACGCCCCTTGAGTCCCTGTCACTACAGCCATCAAAAAAGGGATATACATAAATAATGCGAGTTTAGATAACAGGAATCCCAAAACGAGAAACACTGGTTTATAGCTAATCATTAAAAATCAGTTCATTTTATTCTTACCAATAACTTTATTATTTATTCAATTTTCTCAATTAAATTCAATTGATATATAAGGTTTAGTCAATGACAGATACAATATGAACAAAAATATAAATCATGCCATTTATTAGCAAGAAACATCAAAACACAATAGGCAGATAGCGCAATGACTTATTCTTATACTTTCGTTACATTGATATAAACAACTGATAAAAAACATCTAAATTAATACTTATAACTTTATGTTTCTGCCTAAAAAGATCCCTCTATTACCTAGTTATTCGATGTCGAGTAACTGCTATATAAACGCAGACTTTTCATCCCCCTTGAGCAATTGCAGTGAAAAGATTCAAATTACATCATGTTTAACAACGGTTTATATCAAGTTATCCAAAACCACCACTGATTTATATCTCTCGAAGTTTTGTTTGCCAATAAGCTCCATCATGAGCAATGGACTCATCAATTCACTCGACATTCTGCTTAAGAAAAATGACGACACTCTATCTTCCATGGATAAAGATTTACTAACCCATGCCATCTACTTTTTTAGGTCTCAGTTCTCAAACTAACGTTGAGCTACCATATAAGCATCGCCATTAGACATTGTTTTCTTTGGAGTTTTTTCTGAACTCCTGAGGCGTTACACCATACTTCTTCTTAAAGATCGTACAAAAGTACGCCGAGCTATTGAAACCACTGAGTTCACTGATTTTTAAAACATTATATGACGTGAATGTTAAGTAGTTGATGGAGATACCTAACCTTACATCATTGAGAATGTGCGAGAAGGCGCCCCCTTCCTTAGAGAGGTTTCTCCGTAACGTAGAAGGGCTGGTAAACATACAACTCGCCGCCAGGTCTAACGTCCACTTCTTCGTTGGTTCAGACATAAACAGCTTGGCTAAACGAGAAGACAGCGATATGTGATAGTCACTGTTAAACAATATGCTGACATCCACACCTTTTTTATACAGCAGTAATACCAAGTGAAAGATACTCTGCTTCAGTGCGATATTTTTAATGCTTTTCAGCTTTTGGCAATTATTAAGTTGTCTATTTGAGTAAAAAATTTCGCACAGCTCTTTACTCTTATACAGAATAAATGACTCATTCTTGTTTTTGTTTAAGATGAGGTCATTAAGCTTTTCGAGCTTCACCTTCATCTTTTTGATGTCAGTCTTGTTGAGAGTCACTACCTCAAATGAGCTCTCATCCCCCTGCCTAAGCAGATCGCACTCAACCATCGCCCCTTCTGGGATAACCAGTAAGCTATTGTTAAACAATGACACTTCGCTTCCATTGATGGCGATGAACCCTTGGTAATTGGAGATCCGAACGAGTAAGCTCCTTTTCGAACGGTAGGGCTTCAGTGTGACTTTCTTTGATTGAACTTGATGGAAAAACATATGCGAATGACCTGATGCTTTTTTCTGAGAGTATCACTCCTCCCACTGAAAACATCATGAGTCATAATCAATGAGATATTTTCAAAATAATATGATGGTATTTCTACATTTCGTATTTATTGGTGTATTTTCTGGTAAAAAAACGCAGTTAACATGATAAGCGTCTGTTTATTATATAAAACAGACAGAAAATCCTACCCTTGTTATTTAACACCTAATAATAACAACCATTTAATTATTCGCTCATTCGATATAACACAGCTAGGTTGGTACACTATCCGGGTTTCTGTTTGTATTTTTTAAATCACCTGAGATATACCACTATTTTCGAAGGAATTATGGAGCGAATTATTCGATTTTTTACTTTCGGTCTTTGGGGAACGAAAGACGAACGACACCTTTCAAGAAAGATCAATCATTCTTACACATCATTAAAAGTCGTTGGCAGGGGGACCGTGTTTATATCTGCCAAAGAGGTTCATCAAGACCTAATGACGAACAATATTTATGAAAGAGCTCGGTTACTCGTTGAGGAGAAATAGTTGTTTTTGTTGCTAATCTTACCAATCTTGGTAAGTGGTTTTTTGGTTTGTCATATCCATCCGTTCTATCGATACAAGGTGCACCGTTATGAAGGGCAGTACCTGTACTTAAAAAGCGCAAACTTAGGCATGATATGTTTGTTTATCGCCTTAGGCTTAGTCTTGATCATTAATCGCTACGCGTATTTTTTCGCAGCCATCACACATGTAGCTCCGATAAAATGGTTACCTGATGCATTGTTGGCACAGACGCCTTATGAGTTTACATCGAACCTACTCTATGAACTTGATGCCTTTACCAATCAAGAGGTTATCAATCTCACCTGGGTGACCATGATTACGTTTTCGATGTTGCTCGTTCCTGTATTTTGGTCTCTGCTCGCCTACATCAAATATTGCATTCGCTACATGACGTTTAGCCCAAAAGAGCGACTGAATGCGAGAGTCTTTTCCGACAGCTCGCTGGATGACTTTCTCTTTAAATCAGCGTTAGAAAAAGGGGACAAAATGGTCATGCTGACCCTGTCGGATAGAAGGTTATATGTGGGGAAAGTACTCAGCCTAGGCGAGCCCAACGAAGCAGAAGGACTCAACCAAGAGATATCGATAAAGCCGGTAATGAGTGGGTATCGAGACAAGGGTACGCTAGAAGTTCATTTTACTAAACACTACGCCAATAGTGATGCCAATGCCGTCACCATCATCAAGCAAGATCTGATCTCTTCAGCCTGCGCTTTTAGCTTTGCAACCTATGAGAAATTGCATCGAAAAGGCTAGAAAGTGGGAAAGCGTATCATCCTACCCACGGTTGATACGCTTATCATACTTCTACGCCGGCTTTACGTTTAAAAGAAATTGCTCTAGTGAACCAATTCCCGCCAGCTCAAAAATCTGATTAAGCACGTTCTGATGGTAATTGTGCATATCAAGGATTTCCTCAATCACCTCTCGCTCCATGCTACCCAGAAAAATGCCCGCTAATATCGCGTCAAACCAGCGGAAAGTACACCGAGCGACGACGTTTTTTACGTTAAGTTCATTTGCCCTAATCGTGATATCCAGCAGCAGTTGGTACTTATAAAAATATAGCTCACTGCCATATTCCTCCGTAATAGGGAACGCCTCCGCTTCCTCGCCAAATATCAACAAGCGATCTTCTATCATTTCTTGATGCTTGGCTTGCACATTGCGTCTGAAATTACTGACTTCCACACCCAACCATGAACCGACCAGCAAGATGTAACTGTCCATGCCTTGAAGGCTCTCAAGTACTTCCTGCTGTTTTTCATAGATGGCCTTTCTCACCGCTGGCACTTTAGCCTTCGGGCATAAACCACGCCAAGCAAGGTCCAATAAAGTCACAAGTTCATTGGGATCTTCGTTATCCGAGTAATAAAAGGTAGAGCGGTTGATGAAGCGATCTGCCAAACGTTGATGTTTATCCCTGTAGAGATGAATCAGACAGGCATCCGTCGTTTTACAATAAGCTTCACAAGGTATAGAAACATAGTGTGATTGGACGCGGTTGACTTGATAGTGCGTGTTCTCGCACGAATGTCCCAGAATGCGTTTTAAGAGGCCCATAAATCTCCTAAAGACCTACAAGAGGTTGATATCCTTAACAAACAAACTTAATGGTGACTCTGCACCCTAGCACGTTGGTTTTTTATTTGGGTCTCATACCGGAAGTTGACGGTTTTTCACTGTAACTTGCTTGAGAATCTAAAGGAGAGAATCCCTGCGCCGTAACTCATTCAAGAGAAGAAGTACGTCAGATCAAAAAAAGCCAGTCTCTCAGGACTGGCTTTTGTTTTGTGGAACGAGGCAGGTTACTTAATAAATGAAATACAGCCCTGCAGAATCACTAAGTTGACGATGTCGATAAAGAACGCGCCAACAATAGGCACCACCATGAAGGCTTGTGGTGATGGACCGAAGCGGTTAACGATAGAGCCCATGTTCATTACTGCGGTTGGCGTCGCGCCCAGACCAAAACCACAGTGACCACTTGCGATGACCGCTGCATCGTAGTTGCTGCCCATCACACGGAACGTCACGTAGTAAGCAAAAAACGCCAGAATCACCGATTGCACCGCCAGAATGATAAGGAACGGGATTGCCAAATCAAAGATGTTCCACAGTTTTAGGCTCATTAGCGCCATCGCTAAGAACAGAGACAGCGAAACCGTACCAAGAATATCGACCGTTTCAACATCCACTTTGCGTACTTTGGTTACTTCCATGATGTTGGTGATCACCACACCGATAAACAGCGCGTAAACGAAGTCTGGAATCATCAACCATTTGATGCCAAAGCTGCTCACCCAGCCTTCTAAGTAATCAGCACCAGTAACACACAATAGAATGATCGATAAACTCTCGACCACTTTCTTCGCGGTTACGCGGTCTTCTTCGTGCTCGTTGTAGGTCACCAATTCAGGGAAACGCTCGTGAGTCTGATTGGTGCGTCCGTATTCAGATTCAAGGTTACGTTTATCGATCAAGCGCTGCGCTACTGGGCTGCCGATGATGCCACCAATCACCAAACCAAAGGTAGCGGATGCCATTGCCACTTCTAAAACGTTGTGCAAGCCGTACATGTCTTGGAAGGTTTGCGACCATGCTGCGCCTGTACCATGACCGCCAGACAGCGTAATCGAACCTGCAATTAAGCCCATTAGCGGGTCTAAGCCGAGCACCGTTGCCAAAGAGACACCGACAGCATTTTGGATAAGAATGTACACCGATGCCACAGCTAAAAAGATAAACACCTTAGCGCCACCTTTAATCAACTGGGTGTAATTCGCAGCCAAGCCAACGGTAGCGAAGAACATCAACATGAAAGTGTTTTGCAGCGGTAAATCGAAAACTAAATCCACGCCATTGAAATGCATCGCGGTGATCGCACATGCGACAATCAAACCACCCACGATTGGCTCGGGAATATTGAATTTCTTTAAGATCGGTAATTTAGCGTTAACGAATTGTCCCAGGAACAACACACAAATAGCTACGAGAAACGACTCTTGTGGACCGACAGAAATGACCTGATTCATAAAACCTCTTTGCCTCCTTTTTCTCATCCTTTGAGTAACAACTCGCAGGTTGAGCGGTATTTAGGCAGTTCAGAGTGCCTACTGAACGTGTGGTTTTCTAGGGTCCAAACCCACTAAATTCTCATTAAATAAGAAAGCAACAACTCGGATATTCACCAAATTCTCACCCAGTGAAAAAACACACTTTTTCACCAAGTTTTGTGGCGCAATTTTCTCGTTTTTTTCGCACTTCTCAACTTATGAGAAGTGAACAATTTTTTGCCATTTTTTAAGGGCAAAAACGTATGCGATTGCGTGCAAATTTTGTGTGAAACTCTGATGCAAACTTTGTCGAATTTTCTTCGACAAAAGTGATTGAGAAAACAGCGCAAGAAGATTGGCGCTTTCTATCCCACCGCCAAGGTGTTATACATATATATAACACCAACTCAGCCAAGGAAACCAATCATGACGCATTGGCATGATCGCCAACCGATTTTCCGTCAGTTGGCTGACCAGATCACCCAGCAAATATTGCAAGGCATCTGGCAAGAGGGCGAAGCTTTGCCTTCGGTACGCAGTGTCTCTGCGGATATGAAGATTAACCACCTGACGGTCATGAAAGGCTATCAGTTATTGGTTGATGAAGGATTGGTAGAAAAGAAACGTGGGCAAGGCATGTTTGTCGCCCAAGGTGCAAAAAAACAGCTGCTTGCTGATGAAAAAGCCCGTTTCCTTGAACAACAAATTCCGCAGATCGCCGACACATTACAACGTCTGGATATGTCACTTGATGAATTTATCCAACAAATCCAAACACATATTGAAGGTGACCAATGAGCGCATTAGTCAGTGTAAAACACGTCTCCAAGCAATATCGTCAGCAGGGTGAAGCGCTGCATGACGTGAGCTTTGATCTACAAGCGGGTCAAGTGCTTGGCTTGCTAGGTCATAACGGTGCGGGTAAATCGACTCTCATTAACGCCCTACTCGGTGCACACGAATATCAGGGCACCATTCGCATCAACGGCTTTGAGCCAATTATGCAACGCGACAAAATCATGCAGAGCTTGTCTTACATCTCGGATGTGAACGTGCTGCCAAACTGGATGACGGTTGCTCAGTTGCTCGATTACACCGAGGGCGTACACCCAGGTTTTAATCGCAGCAAAGCCGATGCCATGCTTCGTCAAACCGACATCAAGCCGCGTGCACACATCAAATCCCTATCGAAAGGCATGAAGGTGCAATTGCACTTGGCTGTCGTCATCGCGACCAATACGCAGATTCTGATTCTGGACGAGCCAACGCTTGGCTTGGATTTGGTTTATCGCGATACCTTCTACCGTCACTTGCTGGAATGGTTCCATGATGGTGAGCGTGTACTGATCATTGCGAGCCATGAAGTATCGGAAATCGAACACCTACTGACGGACGTGCTGATCCTTAAACACGGTCAACCTGTTCTGCAAACCTCAATGGACAGCATCAGCGAAGATTACTTCATTCTCGATGCCAGTGATGAGCATCGCGCACAAATCAAAGCGCTGAAACCACTGTCATCGCAAAAAGGCTTAGGCACGACTAAATGGTTGCTGTCATCCCAATACGCAGAACAAGTTGCAGGGCTGGGTGATGTGTATGGCGTCAAGCTTGCGGATCTGTTCTTGGCATTGCAGAAGGAGGCAGCATAATGAAATCGATTGTCGCGATGTTGCGTAAAGAATGGCTAGAGACCCCATTGGTTACACGCGTGCCGTTGTTTATGTTTGCCTGTGGCGTGCTGCTGTTCGTCAGCTTAATGAGTAGCTCGACACTGCAACACAATATGTTCTTCCAAATGAGCCTTGGTGGTGATGTCAGTGACATCCACAAAGAACTAGGCGATGACGTCAACATGCTGATCACAGGTGGCATTGGTTTATTGTCGATCCTGCTTGGCACTCAATACTTCCCGAGAACGCTGCGTAAAGAGCGCTCAGAGGGCAGTATCATGTTTTGGCGCAGTATGCCTGTCAGTGACGTAAAAACCCATCTAGTGAAGCTGACGTTTGGTTTATTGGTGATTCCATTGGTGTGCTCGGTATTGGTTTTCGCTGCGGACTTTATGCTGTGGATGTTAAATGTTTCAACGGACCACCAGCTGGCGTTGTTGTATCGACAAGCATCACTGGGCTTCGTACTGCTGAACTGGGTTGAATTCTTGCTTCGAATGGTAGTGGCTGGCGTGTTGCTATTGCCGCTCGCACTAACCGCAATGGCAATCTCACAGAAAGTGAACTCCCCCTTGTTGGTCATCTTGATTGGTATTTACGCGCTACGTTGGATGCCAATTGCGATGTTCAACTTCTATGGTCTGGATGATTTCTTCTCAGCAATTTTCTATCTACCACTGCACGCGATTCTTGCGCCAAACCCGTTCAGCGCGATTCCAGATGCAGGTTGGATGAACGTTGGGATTTACGCTTTCATCGGTGTGCTTGCTTGGACGGCTAGCATCAAGTTCAGCCGCACTGTGGACTAACAAGCACAAGCACAAGCACAAGCACAAGCACAAGCAAAACCACACATCAAAAGCGAGGTTCTGTCCTCGCTTTTTTCATTTTCAGCACCATCAATCTTCATTCTCTTTACTTCAACGCAAAAATAATCAGCCTATAGCAATAGCGCTCCGGTGTGGTTAAGTTCATAATCCCCCGCTTAATGCGCTCGGCGCTGTTATCTAGAATTTTTGAAAAGCAGAACATCAACCATGACCACCAAGCCAACAGTCATTATTGGACTGTACAACCCAAAGAGTCCAACCAACGTTGGCGCTGTATTGCGAGCCGCTGGCTGCTACGACGCTGCGCAAGTTCGTTACAACGGCACACGCTACAGCCGCGCAGTAAAATTCCAGACCGACACCCAGAACTCACAAGAACGCATTCAATTAGTGGAGATGGAAGACCTCACTGCTAATGTTGCCGACGATGTGGAAATTGTTTGTGTTGAGTTAGTGGTCGGCGCAACAGCACTGCCGCACTTCACTCACCCAGAGAACGCGATTTATGTGTTTGGACCGGAGGACGGCTCACTGCCGCAAGAGATGGTCGATAAGGCGCATCACGTGGTGTACGTACCAACTCATGGTTGTATGAACCTAGCCGCGACAGTCAATGTTGTGCTTTACGATCGCATGGCGAAAACACTAGGGACGATTGATGACCACCAGCAAGTCGTTGCTAATCGCGACAACAAGAACCGCTTGAAAATGAAAGCTTGCGTCTAGACAGACGAAGCTACTCATTGGCGAACGCCAGATACAAAAAAGGTCACAGCAATACTGTGACCTTTTGTTTTATTTGGCGTCTTAATCTATCTAGCCAAGGAACGAAATGTAGCCTTGTAGGATGATCAAGTTAACGATGTCGATGAAGAAGGCACCAACGATCGGCACAACCATGAACGCTTGTGGTGACGGACCAAAGCGGTTAACGATTGAACCCATGTTCATTACCGCCGTTGGGGTTGCACCCAAACCGAAACCACAGTGACCACCTGCGATAACCGCAGCATCGTAGTTGCTACCCATCACCTTGAACGTTACATAGTAGGTGAAGATAGCCAGAATCACTGACTGCACGCCTAGAATCACCAAGAATGGGATCGCTAGGTCAAAGATGTTCCATAGTTTCAAGCTCATCAGAGCCATCGCTAGGAACAGAGACAGCGACACCGTACCTAACATGTCGACCGTTTCGGCATCCAACTTACGAATCTTGGTCACTTCCAAGAAGTTAGTGATGATCACACCAATGAACAACGCATAAACGAAGTCTGGAATCATCAGCCATTGAATGTCGTAAGTGCTCACCCATTGCTCTACGTACTTAGCACCTGTTACACAGATCAATAGGAAGAACAGTTTCTCAACCACTTTTTTCGCGGTTACTTTGTCTTCTTCGTACTCGTTGTACGTCACCAACTCCGGGAATTTCTCGTGGGTTTTGGCATCTCGACCACCACGACCATACTCAGATTCGATGTTGTTCTTTTCGACCAGACGCTGCGCAACCGGACTACCGATGATACCACCGATGATCAAACCGAATGTTGCTGACGCCATCGCGATTTCCAATACGTTATTCAAACCGTAAACGTCTTGGAAAGTTTGTGACCACGCCGCCCCCGTGCCGTGACCACCTGATAGAGTAATCGAACCAGCGATAAGCCCCATCAGCGGATCTAAACCCAATGCCGCTGCCAGTGAAACACCGACACCGTTTTGAATGATGATGTAGAACGACGCGACTGCTAAGAAGATGAAAACCTTCGCGCCCCCTTTCATTAACTGAGTGTAATTTGCTGCCAAACCAACGGTAGCGAAGAACATCAGCATGAATGTGTTTTGCAACGGTAAGTCGAACTCCAAATCGACGCCGTTAAAATGAAGAGCAGTAATGATGCAGGCAACGATTAAGCCCCCTACAATCGGCTCAGGTATGTTGAATTTCTTTAAGATCGGTAGCTTAGCATTAATGAAATGCCCCAGGAAAAGCACACTGATCGCAACCAAAAAGGACTCCAGTGCACCTACAGATATTAAATGATTCATATCGCCTCTTATTATTGTTCTCTTCATCCTCCGTAATGATTGAGTGTTAGTTTAACCTTCGCTCAATAGCAAATTTTCTCGCTATATTTTTCCGAAAATACTCAAAAGGTTGTGTTAAATGCGCCTTAGGCTAGTTTAAGGGACGGTCGTTAAGCGATGTTCTGATTTACGCGCTATTCGCAAGCCCTAAAATGTAAAAGGAGCCTGTTAAGCTCCTTCTTATCCTCTTCATAGACAAACAGAAATGACTGCTTGCAGGAGATGGATATCGTGTTGTGAGTATTGTCCGAGTGACACTTTCTGAACCGCTATCGGGCTCCCTTACTTAAACAGAATGTGATCATCACTATCGAGCAAAGTTCCTTCCCGTCATAACGAATAGAGCGCCGAGGTGGCGCTCTAACATCTGGGTTTGCTTGTATCCCATCGTAGTTAAAAACTCTGACTCATGGTGTTTGGAACGAGCCGAATCCCGGGAAATTCTCAAGCTTGCAACAAGTGTTCTCGTTACAACGGAGCGAGATTATAACATATCGCTGAAAATTTTCCTCATTTCAGTGCTATTCGCCACTTTCATAGTTTGCTTCTGCAATGATCAACTGTTCAATATCATTACTGCAGATGAAAGCGCGAAGTGCCTCGAACTTGGCTTCATCCCACGTGTAGATTTGCAGGGCGAGCAACTTATCAATGATGTCTTGCTCAAAGCGAAGCTTAACAGGCTTTGCTGGTGTTCCTGCCACCACGGTGTAAGGTGGGACATCTTTGGTCACGACGCTGTTTGCGGCAATCACTGCGCCTTCCCCAATGGTGACACCGGGCATGATCATCGCGCGCATGCCAATCCAAGCCGCGTCACCAATCACGGTGTCTCCTTTGCCTTGGTAAGATTGCTCGATGTCATCAAGGAACGGATACAGACAGAACCAGTCCGTCCTGTGATTATGGTTGCCGCCCATCAAAATCACCGCTTCAGCCGCGATACAAACGTAATCACCGATGTAGAGCTGATCGACTTCCCACCTCGGTTGCCACGCTTTACTGACTTCATCGCCATGCAGATAACGCACGACAGAATCTTCGAAGCCATTATCCCAACAATCGCTGTAATAACTATGGGTGCCTTTGATGTGGATGTTTTGGTTTTGCACCACTTGGTGCAGGTACTGAAATTTGGACCAATGTTTTTTCATGGCAATTACCTCAATAGAGTAAATGTATGCCACGGAACGATTTCTCGTGGCGTTGTTGCTGCGTTCTCAGTCAACGACGCCTATTGGATGCGGGGTTGCAGTAGTAATGGATTATTCATGAATGTGTCCTCCAGCGCGCACACTATAAAAAGCATGTATAATTTTCAAGCAAACCAAACAAATAACAAGATTCCGAAAATGAAAAGTCACTCTGCCTTTGCCTCTCTGCTGCTGTTTGCTGCCACAGCGTCTGCGAGCGAAAACATTAAAATCGAATACCGCCCTGCGGAAACTGCCGACGATCGCTTTGCTGCGCAAGTGATTGAAAGCAGTGAAGTGAACGACATCTTTGTCCAGCTTTCCGATGATTACTTCCCGTTTGATAACCCACTAACACTGACCTACGGTGGCGAAGACGGTCCGCTTTACGATCCAGAAACCCATACCATCCATATTCCCTACACCTTCTATCTGGAATCATTCAACTACTTCACCAACAACAAGTACCAAGAACGTTACGGTAAAGCACCGAAAACGGGCGCGCTCGATACTTTGCTGCACACACTACTGCACGAAGCCGGACACGCTTACATTGCTGATCAAAACATTCCGGTACTGGGTAAAGAGGAAGATGCGGTTGATAACTTCGCCACCATTTTGTTGATTGATTACGTTGATGACGGTGCCGATGTGGCGATCAGTGCTGCGGACATGTTCGCATTCGAATCCGACGACAGACCGGACTACTACGATTTTGGCGAGTACATTGATGAGCACAGTTTCGATCTGCAGCGTTACTTCTCTACCCTGTGTCTGGTCTACGGCAGCGATCCGGAGCAATACAAAGCCTTACTCGATGAAGTAGAAAAAGATTACTTGCGCGATCGCAAAGAGTTCTGCCAATTCAATTACGGCAACATCCGCGATAATTGGCTGCATTACTTGCAAGACAATGAACTAAAAGAAAAATAATCGCGTAGAAGGGATAAGAACTGCCAATAGTGAATTCAATCATGACCAAACTGACCGTATTTTACGATGGCACTTGTCCCTTGTGCGCCAAAGAGATGAGTGCGCTAAAACAACGCGATGCCGAGCAGCAAATCAAAACCATCGACATCTACAGCGAGGCATTCGCTGATTATCCGCAGATCAATCCTGAACAAGCCAACACCATTTTGCACGCTCTCAATAAAAAGGGAGAACTGCTGCTTGGGTTGGACGTGACTCATCGTGCATGGCAATTGGTCGGTCGCGGTTGGTTGTATGCACCATTGCGTTGGCGCATTATCAAACCTGTTGCGGACTGGCTTTACCTCAAATTTGCCAAAAACCGCTACCGCGTCTCCTACTGGCTAACGGGCACTTCTCGCTGCAATAACGGTTCGTGTTCACGTTAATTGTGATCCCGCTTAAAAATGCTACGACCTTAGTCTAAATTTATAAACTTCCTGTACTTCTGATTGATTAACTCAGTTAATCTCTAAGCATTACAACAATAAGTATTAATAATTTTATCAGGCAGACTTATTCAGCTTGTCACTTGTAACGCTACGCCGAGAGAAGGACGTCTCTATGAATCTGACGATCAGAAAACGACTATATATCCTTTCAATAATTCCAATTCTAACCATGGCAATAGGCATGATGTGGTTCACCTACCTACAAACCACTGCCTACAACGAACACGAGATTGAGCAGACTCGAAGTCAAATGATGGAGATGAAAAAAGCTGAGCTCAAAAACTACGTCCAAATGGCGCGTTCCGCTGTCGAGCCACTACTCGCTCAAAACGCCCCACTTGAAGAGGCTCTGCCTATATTGAAACAGCTGGAGTTCGGTCAATCCGGTTACATCTTTGGCTACGATTCAAAAGGCGTTCGCGTCGTAGTGGGTAAAAACACTAAAGGCATCGGGGAAAACTTCTATAACTTGCAGGATAAGAAAGGCAATTACCTGATTCAGGATTTGCTCAAAAATTCCAAAACTGGTGAGTTCACGACTTATTACTTCCCGAAACTCGGTCAGAGCGAAGCACTACCGAAACTCAGCTACTCAGTCTTTATTCCTGAATGGGATCTTATGCTGGGTACGGGCTTCTATACTGACGATATCGATGCCATTGTGGCAAACATGGAAGAAGCTGCGCATCAGGCTCTCAACACCACACTGACTGCGATCGCTCTATTCTGTGTCTCGATTGCAGCCATCGTCGCGGTCTTCGCGGTGTTTGTTAACCGCAGCATCATGAAGCCTATTGAGCAGTTTGATGCTTCAATTCACTCTTTCGCGCAAGGCGATGCCGACTTAACCGCACGCATGGAAGAATCAAGCGTACCGGAGTTCACTCAGCTTAGCCGTAACTTCAATATCTTCGTTGAAAGCCTGCAGGGTATCATCAAGAGTGTTAGCTATGTCGGGCAAGAAGTCGTTTCAGAGACCAACGACATGTCACAGCGAGCATCGCAAGTGGACGAATTGGCTTCAGGTCAACGTGAAGAGACCGAACAAGTCGCAGCGGCAATGACCGAGATGACAGCAACGGCGCACGAGATTTCCAGCAACGCTAACCAAGCGGCGCAATCCGCCAAAGACGCTGATGATAACTCACAGCAAGCAAAACACATTGTTGATTCCGCAGCGAGCTCTGTCGAAGCGCTCGCACTAGAAGTGTCGGAAGCCAGCACGGTGATTTCTCGCTTAGAAAGCGATGTACAAAACATTTCTTCTTCGCTAGAAGTGATTCAAGACATCGCCGAGCAAACCAACCTATTGGCACTAAACGCAGCCATTGAAGCAGCCCGTGCAGGCGAACAAGGTCGCGGCTTCGCAGTCGTTGCCGATGAAGTTCGTAAACTGGCGAGTCGCACTCAAGACAGCACAGGCGAAATTCACCAAATGATTGAGCAGTTGAAGTCTGGCTCGGATGCAGCAGTGAAAGCCATGGGTTCAAGCCAAGCGCGTGGTGAAGCAACGGTTGAGGAAGCACGAGCTGCCTCTGCCGCACTGCAAGAAATCCAAGCCGCAATTGCTAACATCATGGACATGAACACCTTGATCGCAACGGCAACCGAAGAGCAAAGCCAAGTTGGGCAAGAGATTTCACAACGTATTGAAGTGATCTCTCAACAAAGCAGCCAATCGGCACACCTTGCCAACCAAAACCGTGCAGGCAGTGGCAACCTTAACCACAAAGCTAACGAGCTGTACGACTTGGTCGGTCGCTTTACGGTTTAACGCTTTCCTCATCCATTCACTATGCAAACAGCGACGCCAAAACGTCGCTGTTTTTATTTCTGCTATCCTCAGAAGTCTTAGCTATAATGCCGCCAACTAAGCACCTACAAGGGCAAAACCAGATGATTATCATGACTACCAATTTCGGTGACATCGAGATTGAACTGAACCTAGAACGAGCGCCAGTTAGCTCAAAGAACTTCAAAAAATACTGTGAAGATGGCTTCTACAACGGCACCATTTTCCACCGCGTTATCGACGGCTTTATGATCCAAGGTGGCGGTCATACCGAAGACATGGCAGAAAAGCCAACACGCGCCCCGATTGCGAACGAAGCAAACCGTGGTCTAAAGAACCTTGTTGGCACTATCGCAATGGCGCGTACCGATGCTCCGCACTCTGCAACGGCACAGTTCTTCATTAACTTGGAAGACAATGATTTCCTAGACCACACCGCAACTACCAACCTAGGCTGGGGCTACGCCGTGTTTGGTAAAGTGACTGCGGGTATGGATGTCGTAAACCGCATCGCGAAAGTGAAAACGACCTCTAAGCTTGGTCACGATGATGTGCCATGCGATCCCATCATTATTGAGAAAGTGACAGTCAGCGAATAAGCCCATTCGCCTCTTGGTAGAAATCGTCGCAATAAAACGAAAAAAGCGCCTAATGTCTTATGACTTAGGCGCTTTTTGTTTTTGTTGCTGAAAAAAAGAGCAGCGAGTTTACAGTGTAAAGAGTGAGCAGTTCTAGCGATTACATCCCTTTGAACAAACTTTGAGATGCACGGCTCACAGCGAGCTTGTTTTCTCCGACGTGAACAAACATTCTGCCTGCAAAGTCTTTGTTTACTTTGCTAATTTTGCACACTTGCACCACGCTTGAACGGTGCACTTGCCAGAACTGTTCTGGGTTAAGCTTCCCTATCAACTCTTTCAACGAGGTGCGAATCAAATACTCCTGCACTTTGCATTGTCCTTGTTGGGCATATACAGAAACGTATTTTTCTTCCGCTTTGAAATACAACACATCAGACGTAGCAATCAGATGAATATCTTCCCCTTGCGTCGCTTTGATCCACTGAAGATATTGCGGCGTTTGTGGCGCGGATAATTGTTGTAACTGTTCTAACAGGCTGCTCATCTGCACATTACTGCTTTCTTGCTCTCGCTTAGCAAGGCGTGCTTTCACTCTTTCACACGTCGTCAGCAGGCGCTCATCCGAGATAGGCTTGAGCAAATAATCGGCGGCATTTTGTTCAAAGGCTTTGATGGCGTAATCATCGTACGCAGTGACAAACACAATCAAAGGTGGATTGGCGAGTTGATTGAGTTTTTGCGCTAGTGTCATGCCATCCAGAACTGGCATACGAATATCAAGAAACGCAATGTCAGGTTGGTTTTGCTCAATGGCTTGCAACGCTTGTTCACCATCCGCGACTTTGGCTATCACCTCTAGCTCTGGCCACACTTCAGCTAGGCTTTTATCAAGATGACGCCTCAATAGCGGTTCATCATCAGCAATAATGGCAGTAAACCCTGTATTCATTCCTTTCTTCCTTGATTACGATTCCATTGGCCAGCTCATGCGAACACATACGCCACCCTGAGCAGACTCACTGATAGAAACCTCTCCTTGCCCTGCGAACAAAGCTTCAACTCGCTGCTTGAGATTACTTAAACCGACGCCTGACCCCATGTGCCCACTCACGTGATTTAAGCCAACACCTGTGTCTCTGACTTCAATCAGCAAGTTCTGTTGTTCGCGCTTAATCAGCAAACGGACTTCACCGCCTTCTCGCTTCGGCTCAATACCATGGATGATGGCGTTTTCGATTAAGGGTTGAAGCATCATCGGCGGTAACTCGCTTCTACCTAGCCCCTCTTCTACCTCAATCTTGTAACTGAGTCGGTCACCTAAACGGGTTTGCTGGATGCCTAAATAAGCTTCAATTAACGCCGTTTCATTGTCTATGGTAGTTTGCTCTTCACGTGAGCTTTTGAGCGTTGCACGCAGCAGCGCGGTTAACTGTTCTAGCATCAGCTTGGCTTTATCAACATCTTGCGACATGAGCGCACTGATATTTGCCAAGGTATTGAATAAGAAATGCGGTTCAATCTGGCTTTGCATCTGCTTAAGCTGACTCAGTAATAGTGCACGATCTTGCTCTGCTTTCTCGCGTTTGATGGCTTCCAACTCTCGTTGAGCGATTGCATGTTGCTCGCGTGAGTAAAAATAGAAAAAGCACATGGCACTGAATAACAACCCCATGAGTCCAACCGATAGCATACCTGAGATGCCGAAATATTCTCCGAGCCAAAACTGGGCGTTTACCACACCGAACAATAAGCAAGCCGTCAGCGAGATAGCCACTTCCGCCAAACGAGGAATGGTAGGAAACAGGCGGTCGACAAACCATGAGAAGAAGATCGCCGAATAGCCAAATCCAAAGCTAACCAACACATGGATGTAGAATGGACCGCCCCAAACCGAGAACGTCATTGCTGAGATAAAGAGACAAAATGCCGTGGTCACTAATAAACTACGTAACCACACATTCTCAACTACTGATTTTGCTGAACACATTTAAAACTTCCCTTTGATATTAAATACAATCATATGCTTATCATTGATTTGTGCGTAAGCAGATTGGTCGTCTCCAGCTAAAAAGCGTGCGGCAACTTCCACTTCTACACTTTGATCGCCGGTATCAATCCATTGGTAGTTAAGCCACTGCGTGACAATCACACCGCCATCTTGCGGCGACAGCATCACATCTAACGTGGGTGTTATATCGCTTAACCAGCCCATATCCGCTTTGCCGTTCCATGCTGCCCACGCTTCCACATCCCAACTCCAGTGCAGCATTACGTTATGCTGAACGATATTGGCGTGCTGAAACCCTTGAGCGTAGCTTGTTGCAAGTAGAGACGTTTGGGGGTTAATGGTTTGAGAGAGTAGTTCGCCACGCTCTATTGCTTGTTGCCATTCGCTTTTCGACCATGCTCGGCTGTCGTACCAATATTCAGCAATCACGTTGTGTCCGGCTTGGTTTGCCCAGTTCAATCCAATTAAGGCTTGGAATGCACTGCCCTGCTCCTCAACCGAAACGGGTCGGTAAAGATCATCCTGCTGAAACTGATAGCCAACACTTTGCTTTTGCCACAGCATGGAGCCGTGCATGGCGATGGATTCATCCCACACGGCAATGGCACTGGCTCCGAGTAAACCTCGGCGCACATCATCGTAATAACCAATCAGCTGATATTCTGTGTCACCCACTAGCGCATAACGACGAATACCAACACCTTGTTGCTCTACGGCTTGATCAAGTGAACTTTGGTCTTGTTGCCCCCAGCTTGAATCGGTCGCAATGACGGTCCATTCGCCGGCCATATCGTAGTGTGAAAGTGAAAACACGCCCGCGCCCTCTTCTGCGACTAAGCCAACAGGGTTTTGTCGATACGGCTTAAACAGATCCAAAGGTCGGTAGCCATAACCCACGCCCCAATCCACGCGCAACTTACCCAAACTCACATCAAGGGTGGTATCACCGACTTGCCACTCCCCTAGCCAAGCAAGCTCTCGAATCAGCAGTCGGTTATCAGCTTCACTCCACCAATCACTCTCTCCTTGTTGATTGAAGTACAAACCTTGGCTGTACAGAGCAAACAAGCCACTGAAGTTTTGATAGTTGACCTGCACATCCAACAACGCATTGAGTGAATCACGAGAACTGCTCTGCGCCTGCATAAATGCGCTATCACGCTGCTTAGCCGTTTCGTAACTGACAGCCCAATCCCACTCAAAGCTCAATTCATCATTGGCAAAAGCTGGGGCTGCATTGCCCACACACAATGACGCAGCAATCAACAGACTGGTGTTTTTGTTAAGGTTAGGCTGACGCGATTTCATGTCACTTCCTTGCTCGTTTTCATGGATCTACTTACAGAGTTGAGGCTAAAGCTGAGTCGTATTGGCTTTAGGCAAATAGCTTGGGTTGTAGAACTTATTATCCAGTTGCCAAGGCACGATTTCTTGGTACTCGATAACGGTCTTTTTGCTCGGCTGAATGCTATCAAGCAAGGTCATCTCACTGACGTAGTCTTCACCGTTGTCGGTTGCACGCCCGTATAGCGCTTGCTTGGCGAGTTTACCAGAGCGTAAGTAAAGATCGGCTTTGATTGGAAACGCATCTTGCTCAGACAACCACAAATCGATCTTCTGATAGCTCGCCCCTCTAGTTTTCGCGGTTAAAGCAAGGTGATAAGCCGCGACACTTTCTCCGTTCACCGAAACAGCTTCTGTCGCTTTCCATTCACCTTGATAATCTTGGCTCCACGTCAGGGTTGAGATGTCGCCGATAGACGCTTCACCGAGCAGCTTCTGCATTGGCGTAATGCGAATCGGACGGCGGCTCTTCGGCATTTGTAGCCAATAGTTGTCGCCCATCATCAACATCTTTTGCCCAGCTTCGACTGCCGATTTGAACACCACCAGCGATTCACGATTTGGACGCGTGTACACGTGGTAAAGGCGGGTTTTATCTAACTCTTGGTCTTGATATAAGCGCACCAGAGACACCACTTTGGAGGAATCATCTTGCAAGCGATAGCTGTCCGCTTTTTCAATCAATTGCGCGACTTGCTGTGCATCTAACGCTGATTCATTCGCACTGGCATTGATGCTTACAACGCCGCTTACCGTCAGCAATGCAATTGGTAATAGTGATTTGAAATTAAACATAAATCAGTGCCTCCGTAATTGGCTTGTTCACCCCTTTGCGCGCTGAGAAAAACGCCGCAACCAAACAAATCATCAATACTGCAAATCCTGCGACTGCCACCAGCTCCCAAGAGAAGTAAATCGTCAATGGATACCCTTCCGTGCGTCCTGGCGGTGGCGGCATTTGCACATCCACGACCATCAGTAAGACGGTCACTAACGCAGTAAACAAAGCGCCGATTAAGCTGCCAATCACCGCAAGTAACCCTGCTTCGCGCAAGAACCCAGCAATAATTTCGCGAGGGTAGCTACCAAGTGCTGACAAGGTGCCGATTTCACGTGTACGCTCGGTGACCGACATGGTCATGGTGTTGAACAGCGCAACAAAGACCACCAGCGCCATTACTGCGCCCATGATGCCGAAGATACGGTCGTACAAATCTTTCACTTTGAGATAGAAGAAAGCACGTTCTTGCCAAGGCGTAATCTCAATATCTTGATCACCAAAGTTCTGTTTTTGCTTACTCAGAGCCGAAGCCACTTGTTGCTCGACTTGGCTAGTTAAACTGGTGTCAAACAGGAAGACCGATAACGCGCTGACTTTGTCTGAGCCCAACAACGATTGCGCACTATTGATGTGCACGTAAAGCTGGCGTTTATCAAGCTCAGGTACGCCAGTTGAGTAAATGCCACGGACTTTGAAGTCATACGCGTTCAATGCACCGTCGGTTGTGGTCGCCAGCAAGGTAATCCAATCGCCAACATGCACGCTTAGGTTGTTCGCTAAATCAACGCCAAGCATCACTTCTGGCTCTGCAGGGTCATAGCGCGATGCATGAATGTTGGACAGCGTTTGCCCTTCGCGCACATCCAAAAACGGTCCTTTCATATCGAATTCGCGTTCGTTCACGCCAATGCCGATAAAGATCGAGGACTTGTTGCCGTTGGAAATCAAACCGCTGAACTCAACTCGTGGCTGCACGCCTCGCACTTCATTCAACCCAATCAATTGCTTGGTGATGTCGTCGGCGTGAGTTAAACCGTTACTCAGCGGCATCTCTTCTTCTTTGGCGAAGTAACCCGGCGTGGTTAACGTCAGATGCCCCGTGTCACGTGCTGTTGACTCTTTCAAACTGTCGTAGGTGTACAGACCAAAACCACCCGCACTGGTTAACGCAAACACGGCAATAGCGATGATCAGCATCGACAACAAACTGCGACGGCGATTGCGTTGCAGGTTCAACCAAGCAAGGCGAACGGAAACTGGAATTAGCTTGCCCATGAAACCTCCTCCACACTTGCGTGCGTTTGAGTAATTTTGCCGTCCACCAACTCAATGGTTCGATCGCAGCGAGATGCCATACGAGGGTCGTGTGTGGCGACGATGAAAGTGGTACCAAGCTCGTGCCCGAGCCCTTTCATAATGTCGATGATCTTGTTGGCAGTTTGGCTATCAAGGCTTGCGGTTGGCTCATCAGCAATCACCAACGCCGGTTTGTGCACTAACGCACGAGCAATTGCCACGCGTTGCTGCTGACCACCAGATAGGTTATCGGGCATGTGATGAATAAACTCGCCCAAACCAACGTGCTCTAACATTTGTGTGGCGAGCTCGGTTTGCTCTGCTTTTGAAAAGCCGTTGAGGTGTAACGGATACGCCACGTTCTCCAACGCCGTCATCACAGGCACAAGATTGAATTTTTGGAACACAAAACCAAGCTTTTCACGGCGCATTTTCGCCGCCTGCATTTGTCCGGTTGGGTATGGGCAGCCTGCAAATGTCACCTGACCTTGGTATTGAGTATCCAGTATGCCAAGCACGTTAAGTAAGGTGCTTTTGCCTGAGCCAGACGGTCCGCACAATGCCACCATTTCGCCGGCAAGCACTTCACCAGACACGTCTCGCAATGCACGTACCGTTTGGCTACCAAGGGCGTAATCACGGCTAAGTTGATTAAATACGATCATGGCGCCTCCCTAATATTTCGCTAGCAACGCTTTCGCGGTTTGCGTTTCTAGATTGCTATCACCTAACTGCTCCATTTGTGCTAACCATGTTTTGGCTTGTTGAACATCTTCAGCGCGCAGTGCCGCTTCAATGGCGTAGCGATAAATCCACGAAGTAGCTGCGAAAGGTTGTTGGCTAAAACTCGGTTCATCAAGCAGAGAAAGGTACAGCTCGTAGCCACGCTCAAAGTGATTGAACATGTCCGGCAGAGCGGTAAACGTAGTGGCTGCCATGGCGGTGGCTAATTGATATTCCGGCAAGCCTTGTAAGCGTTGTTGCTCTTGCAGTGGTACTGGCTGATTCGCCATTAAATCCAAACCTTTTTGGATTGTGGCAAGACCGCGCTCGGTGAACTTCATCTTGTTCCAAGGCATAAACGCTTCACGACCTTGCAACGTCTCAGCACTGCCTAAATACACTAAGGTCACTGGCGTTGCGCCCTGCTCTTCGAGTTGTTTGGATAATTCGCCGTAAACGGTATCAACTAAGCCAGAGTCACCCTGCGCTGCTTGGTTGAATTGACTGAGTGTGCGCTCGCTTGGGTTAGCCAGAGCCAGATTGCTGCTGAGTGCAAATGCGACGATAAACGTACTTGCCAGTTTAAGAGCTTTGATTGAGCGAGATTGAGAAACCATCATGTACTGTCCTTAGTTGAACGTGATTTGATGGTTTCAGATTAAGGGAGAAGATCGCACGCTGCTTTTGCATGCGACCAATGGCAGTTATGCGGAGTGAATGGTATTGAGGGAGGATGAATGGTTTCGCTCCTCTGAAGCCTGCAAAATCGCTTCGACCATTAAGGTCAGCGCTTTAGGCTGATAGTTACGCTGACGATAAACCAAATAGGCTTCGCGATCCCCGCGGCTATAGGATGGTGCGACGCGCACGAGATTCAATTCAGGCTTAACATGACGTAAAGGGATTGACGCAATTCCTAAACCGTTTTCCACCGCTTTGATCACTGCGGTGATGTCATTGACCACTAAGCGCGGCTTGCAGTTGAGCATGTCCACCAGCTTGTCTTGTTGATAGATAGGCACTTGTGTGGTGTGTGTGCTGGCTACCCAGTCTTGCTTGGCTAAATCTTGTAAGGTTTCAATATTGCCGCCCGCTTGCGCTAGATATTCAGGGCTAACAAAGAAAGCGTGCTCTACTTTAAACAACGGGCGCGCGATCATATCGTCCAAACCATCCAAATCGAACGTCACCACTAGATCACGATCGGTTTCTGGAATCGAATTCACTTGGCTAAGCAGAAGATCAATGGTCACTTTTGGGTAGGTTTTGATGTAATCCTCAACCACCTTATCGACTAAGTCATTGTAAAAGCGGCTTGGCATCACCAATCGGATTCGCCCCTCCACTTCTTGGCTTTGCTGATTGAGCTGCAAGATGCCGGATTCAATCTGCGACATCGCACTGCTGAGCTGATCAAACGCCTGTAAGCCTGTCTCGGTTGCCACCAACTCACGTCCTTTCTTCTCCAGCAATCTCAATCCTAGACGCGCTTCCAGCGCCGATAAACGACGAGACATCGTAGAGACCGGCAGTTCGAGCTTTTTCGCTGCCGCGAGTAGAGAGCCTTGCTCAACCACTGAGCAAAACAGGTACAGATCATCAACGTTTCCAAATATGGAATTCATACTTCTTCCATTGGTTATTTTTTCCAATTTTAGATGAGTATAACCTAGCCCACGTAGAAAAGAGACCCGAATATGCCGTGAACGCGGCGCGTAATAACGAATGAATACTAGGTACAGACGTGAAAGAAAATTTTTATAAATACGCGATATACACTGTTTTTTCAGCGGCTGCTTTGTTCTCCGCTTTTTTAGTCACCTCAGACAATGTTTCCCCTTTCACCACCCAAGCGACACTGCATCGTAATGTCGCAACCATTGCGCCGGAGGTATCTGGTGTGATTACGGATGTGATGGTGAATAACGGTGAATTGGTTGAAAAAGGTCAGCCTCTGTTTGCTATCGATGCCAGCAGCTACCAATTGAAAGTGGCACAAGCCAAAGCCGAACTGCGCCAAGCACGTGAATCAGATTCCGCGAAATGGCAACAATTGGCAGCAGCGAAACAAACCCAAAGCCAACGCGAGTTCGAATACCACAACGCGAAGCAAAAACTGACGCGTAACCAAAAACTGCGCAACAAAGGGCTGGCAACAGAGCAAGAACTTGATGACGCGATCACCAATACACAAGTCGCCAGCAGCGCGGTTGAAGCGGCGAACGCAGAAGTGAAACGCATTGAGGCAGAGCTTTCTACTCAAGACCGTACGGCAGCGATTGAGCTAGCAGAAGCAAAACTTTCCAGTGCAGAGCTCGACCTAAGCCACACCCAAATCGTGGCGCAAACCGAAGGCGTGGTAACGAATTTGCAACTGCAATCAGGCAGCTACATTACACAAGGCACAGCGTCATTGATGCTGGTGGACGAAGCTCATGCGTGGATCAGTGCGGACTTTAACGAAAAAGGCATTGATAAGCTAACTAATGGTCGCGAAGTGTTGGTGTCCTTCGATGCGCTACCGGGCAAAGTGTTTACTGGTGAAGTCAGCAGCCAAGAGCGTGCGATTTACGATACCAACAATGCGAATGGACAGCTTTCTAGCGTGACCAATGATACTCGCTGGATCCGTGAGCAACAGAAAGTGCGTACCCGCATTACGGTTAACGAGTTGGATCCTTCGATGATTTCTGGTTCACGAGCGAGTGTGATCGTTGAAAGCGGCAATCCTATTATGGATGTCATTGGCTCAGCTTGGATTCACTTGGTGGCGATGTTCCGCTACATCTACTAGGGGGTGAACCATGTGGACCTTCGAAAGCCTGTTTCAAAGTCGTTCTGAGCGCAATGAAGCACTGCGCGTTGCCCTTACTGTGACGATTTGTATGGTACTAGGCAAACTACTGAACCTTGATTCTCCAGTTTATCTGGCGCTGTATCCAACCATCATCATGACCAAGAACAAAGACTACTCTTGGCTTGGTCTGCTTCGCACCTTGCTACCTACGTTATTAGCAGCAAGCACAGCATTGGTGGTGACCGAAGTGTTTTCACAGCATCCGTTTGTGGTGTGGACCATTAGCTTGTTCTTCTTTGATTTCATGCGCCGCAGAGCGACCACGCCGCCAAAGAAAGGTCAGATGCTCATGCCAACCTTCAACTGGATTCTGATTGTGGTGTTTGCTCAGCACACCACCATGGACATGCCAATGCGCATTCATGAAATCCTGCTATCAATGCTGATTACCATGGTCGTCGCAAAAACCATGGTAGCTCTGTTCCCTGTTGAACGTGGTGGCAAGCCACCAGCATTTGAAAAAGAACCTGTTACGTTTGAGAACCGAGCGATTTCACTCGCGTTGATTGGTCTGGGTGTGGCGTTCTTGATGATTGTCGACATCATTTCAGCAACGTTTTGTTTGGTGCCAGTGATTGCCGCAGCAACGCAAACCACACACAAAAGCTTTATCGATGTGGTTGACCGCCGTTTTCAAACTCAGGTGGGCGGCTGTGCATTAGCTGTAGTGTTCACCTTACTAATGGCTGGGCATCAATCCACGTTCGGTTACTACACCATCGTATTAGGTCTGCTTGCCTTTATGATTACCGCATCAATGGCAAAAGCAAAAGGTCCAGCCAAAGACGTTCATGCTGATGCGTTATTGGCGACCATGCTGCCGATTCAACTCTACATGACCAGTAACGAGTTAGGCTTGGAGAGCACCTTCCTTCGAGCTTGGGAGCTTACCGTTACTTTGTTTGTACTATGGGCGCTGTACCATTTCACGCACAAGCCAGAAAAAGCCCAAGCCTAATCATGCCATCGCCTTAAGTGCTCAATACTTAAGGCGCCCCTTGTTCTTATCGCGCTCATTTCATTGCGCTGTCTGTACCAATTTCCATTTCAATCTTATAAAAAATGTGGCGCAAAACCTCAGCCTGGTGTATTTATCCATCCCACGACTTTCCAAGTCAGCTTACCCATAACAGGCGGCGTCGCACACTCCTCTCTTGCACACCTTTGCGTGGTGTCTGTTATTTCCAAATTGGATTCTTAGCATCGGAATAGTTTGAGCTCGCAGAGTTCTGGTTGTTTTCGCCCCGCGTTGGGGCGTTTTTAGGTTGTAGAAGATGAACAAGCGTTTCTTCCCTAGGATTGATTTGCCATTGTTGATGGCGATCATTCCGATCATGCTATTGAGTTCGCTCACTCTCTGGAGTGCCAGTGGATTCAATGAAGCTATGCTCTTTAAACACCTCGCTCGATGCGGTTTGACGCTGGTGTGTATTTTGGTGATGTCGTCGATTCCTGCGTCCAGTTATCAACGTTCAGCGCCTTATTTGTATCTGGTTGCAGTTTCGCTCTTGGCTGCCGTTGCCCTGTTTGGCGATAGCACCAATGGCTCGCAGCGTTGGCTCGATATCGGCTTCTTCCGCTTTCAACCCTCTGAGCTGATCAAGCTCTCCATTCCCATTATGATTGCGTGGATGCTGCATCTAGAAGGTGGGCGACCAGACATTCGCAAAATTGCTTTCTGTTTGCTGATCACCTTTATTCCTGCGGGCCTAATTGCCTTACAACCTGACCTAGACGGCGCTATCTTCACTGTGATTTACGCGTTGTTTGTACTGTTCTTTGCAGGCATGAGCTGGAAGATAATTGGCGGCTTTTTGGTGAGCATTCTTACGCTGGCACCAATACTTTGGTTCTTTGTGATGGAAGCGTATCAGAAGAGCCGTGTAACGCAGTTTTTGCACCCTGAATCGGATCCACTGGGTTCGGGCTACCAAATCATCCAATCGTTGATTGCGATTGGTTCTGGCGGCATGAAAGGCAAAGGCTGGATGAATGCCACTCAAGGTACGCTAGGCTTTATCCCTGAAAGCCATACTGACTTTATCTTCTCGACCTACGCAGAAGAATGGGGCTTTATCGGTTGTGTGGTGTTGTTAGCGCTGTATTTGTTCATTACAGCGCGTGTGATGCTGCTAGCATGCCAATCTGAGCACTTCTTCAGTCGTCTGGTGAGTGGTGCGTTAGCGATGAGCTTCTTCCTGTACGCCTTCATCAACACCGGCATGGTAAGTGGCTTGTTGCCAGTAATGGGTAGTCCACTGCCGTTCTTTAGCTACGGTGGTACGGCGATGCTGACTCAAGGCATCTGTTTTGGTGTGATCATGTCGCTGTGTTATTCCAAGTACCGAAACACCTAAACGCTAGTCACAATAGAAAAGACAAACAACACGATCAAAAAAGGCTTCCCTCGGGAAGCCTTTTTTACAACTGGAGAACCGAATTACAGTTCGCCGTTGTGGTATACCTGTTGAACGTCGTCACAGTCATCTAGAAGGTCTAGGAACTTCTGGAATTTCTCTGCGTCTTCACCCGCTACTGGCGTGTGAGTTTGCGGAACGAATGTGATTTCTTCAACGTCGATCGTTAGATCTGGGAATGCAGCGTTAAGCGCAGTTTTTGTTTTGAAGAACTCTGTATGAGGTGCGAATACAGTGATAACACCGTCTTCTAGCTCAACGTCAGTAACGTCCACGTCTTCCATCATTAGCGTTTCTAGGATGATTTCATCATCTTCGCCTTTGAACTGGAATACCGCTTGGTGATCGAACATGTGAGAAACAGAACCTTCAACACCAATTTTCGCACCCACTTTAACAAAGCATTGGCGAACGTCTTGGAATGTACGGTTACCGTTGTCTGTTAGACAGTCTACGATCACGCTTGTGCCGCCAGGGCCAAAGCCTTCGTAACGTGCTGGAGTGTAGTCTTCACCACCGCCGCCGTTCGCTTTGTCGATCGCTTTATCGATAACGTGTGCAGGAACTTGGTCTTTTTTCGCTTTTGCGATCAGGTGCTTCAGAGACAAGTTCATGTCTGGATCACCACCACCGTTTTTCGCGCACATGTAAATTTCTTTACCGTATTTGGAATAAACTTTAATTTTTGCGCCTGCAGTTTTCGCCATAGAGGCTTTGCGCACTTCAAAACTTCTTCCCATCGGGATGTCTCTCTAAATTCAAATTTAATGCGAAGGATTTTAGCAAAGAGTGAACAGTTTTACCTTTCACCTTGCAAAGGAATGGGGAGGAAACCTCATTCGCCGCTGTGGTTTACACCAGAGCCACGGTTCGCTTTATGCGACACCCATTACTCGTTTGTACTTATCGACCGCCTGTTGAAAAAAGACTTTTTCGTCAGCGTCGTTAATCTTAGACAGCTGTTCTTCTATTACCTCTGGACCAGATTTCGCTTCTTTAAGCTTCCAAACCAAAAAAGACGCTTGTTTATCAAGTTCGATTTTGTTTTTCTCGTCAGGCGGTAACAGGGATAGATTGAACGACATTCACAGCCTCAAGGTACTTTAATAAATACTAGCCGCGCACTATAGCACACAGATTTGACTTTTAAGAAGTGAAACGCACTTTACTTGATCAATTTCAAGTTGCTTGTTTCGGATTCGATCGCGTTTGCAATGACTCTGGTAGGTATCGCTCAAAGATTTGCTGCAAGCGCTCTTTTGTCACCGGTTTAGCAACAAATTCGTTCATCCCTGCATCAAAGCAGCGTTGTTGATCCTCTTTAATTACATTGGCACTTAAAGCAATGATCGGCACTTGCTGTCCCCACTCGCCCATCTTGCGAATGTTTTCAGTAGCAATAAACCCATCCATCACTGGCATTTGACAGTCCATCAATATCAAATCGAATTGATGTTCTTGGCATTGTTGAAGCGCCTCTTCACCGTGTTCTGCCACATTCACCTGCATGCCGAGTTTTTCCAACATAATGCGCACGACTTTTTGGTTTACCGCGGTGTCTTCTACCACCAGAATCCAAGGTTTGCCCTCGTCTTTGGTTGGTTTAAGGCTTTTTGGCGCGCTGTCTTCACCGTTACGAAAATCAAGCACGTTCGGTGTACTTGGCGCAATTGGTGTATCACTGACGATATTGAGTGGAATAGTAAATTCAAAACAACTGCCAAGCCCCGGCTCACTGGTCAGACGGATCTCACCGCCCATCACTTCGACCAAGCTGCTGCAAATCGCTAAGCCTAAACCAGTACCGCCGTATTTTCTCGTCGTGCTGCCATCGGCTTGCTGAAACTTCTCAAATACCGCTTGCTGGTTTTCTTTCGCGATACCAATCCCCGAATCAACCACACGGAAATGTACGCTGGCGACGTCATCTTCTCGGTTCACTTGTGACACCATCAACTTAACATGGCCACGCTCGGTGAACTTGACTGCATTACTGAGTAAGTTACTCAGCACTTGTTTGAGCCTACCCACGTCACCTTCCACTTCTGAAGGGAGTTGAGCGTCGATGTCGCAAACCAACTGTAAGCCTTTCTGCTGAGCTTTAACGGTGTGCAGTCTGCCAACTTCATGCAGCAGATCGAGCAGATTATAAGTGGCCGTCTCAAGCTCAATCTTGCCCGCTTCAATTTTAGAAAAATCGAGAATGTCATCGATGATGACCATCAGTGAGTTGGAAGAGCTGTTGATGATGGAAACAAAGTCTTTTTGCTGTTCATCCAACTTGGTATCACCGAGTAAGGAAGCAATGCCGATAATACCGTTCATCGGCGTACGAATTTCATGACTCATGGTGGCAAGAAATTCACTCTTCTTACGGTTTGCCACTTCGGCTTTGTCACGTGCTTCTTCGATTTCCAGTTGGTGCTCACTGACACGCTCAACGCTTCGGTTATATTTGCGTTCTAATAAACTCACTTCATCGAAAAACCAACGCTTAGGGAGCTGCACTTTGCTCGGTACATGGCCACCGCTAAAATCACTCACCGCGCCTGAGAGCAATTGAAGTGGCTTGACCATCAAACGAAACGTCACCCAGAGAACACCGATGATGAGCAAGAAGATCTTGATCGCTTCCGCGATCACAAGAAAAAAGAAGGTTTGCCATAATCCTTGATAGATCGGGCTGAGATCCGATTGCACCGTCACTTCGGCAAGATCAAAGGTTTTTGTGCCCATGTCGTATTGCAAAGGCCATTGACGCTCGATCCGATCTTCCGTCAAGGCCGAGCCTAATTCGAAGATCACTTCATCCGGTGTCGCGATTCTTAGGTAGTCCACTGAGGGTAAGCGCATTGCTCCTTCAGCTTGGGTGTGCAGCAATTCTCTATCTTCCACCCACAGGCTGGCGGAAAAACTGGAAAGGTAGCTGGTTTTCACCTGTTCCAGCTCTTTATCCAAGCGAGCAAGATCATCGT
Organism: Vibrio sp. M260121; assembly: GCF_036533715.1. Lineage (NCBI taxonomy): Bacteria > Pseudomonadati > Pseudomonadota > Gammaproteobacteria > Vibrionales > Vibrionaceae > Vibrio > Vibrio sp. M260121. The sequence continues at coordinate 114,229 of NZ_JATABF010000003.1, forward strand.
TGAAGTCACGATACAAACTGATGGAAGAAATGATCACGGTAAAGATTAAACTCAACGCAAAAATCGCCAGCATCAGCTGGTTGCCGATACTAAACCGACGTTGAGTTCGCTCTTTTGTCTCCATATGAAATCGCTCCCTTAAACATGCGCTACTATAAATATAGTCACGTCACGACAATAATCGAGGTTAGGATGAAAGGACTCTTACGTACATTAGGCTTTAGTTTTATGGCCTTAAGCGCACACACCATGGCGAGCGAAGTGAACTACTACGTTATCTCTGAGCAAGCTCGACCATTCCAAATAGAACAACAAGGTGAACAACATTCCGGAATTGTGACTGACATCGTCAGTGCTATCTTTGCTGAATCCGATTACGAGGTGAAATACCACACTTACCCATTTAAACGCATGATTTCCGTACTTGAAGCGGGCGGTGAGGAGAATTGGGTCACTTATGGCAGCCCAAATTGGGGCAAGGTGCAATCGGAAAACCTCTCTGAACAACCTATTTACACTGTAAAACACGTACTGGTTTCGAGCAGTAAAGCGCCATTCAAATTCAGCGATATGCAGCACATGCAAGGTCGCTCTATCGTGCTGCTGCTTGGCTTTGATTATCCGAACTTAAGTCCCTTCTTTGAAAACGGCACCGTCAATGAAATGCGCGTGAAAGACTACGACGCCGCTTACCGCGTTCTGCAACGCACTCCTGGTGATACCGCCTTTGTCGAGATGGAATCGCGTGTGGTGTACAACATCAAACGTTTAGAGCTGCCAATGGGAGACTTCCAGATCCAATCTTTCAGCTCTGTCATTCCAGATTACTCAATCTATCTGGCTTTCTCTCCGGAGATGAATCCGAAAGTGCAGAGCTTCATCAATAAACGCCTAGCAGAGCTCAAAAGTTCGGGGCAAATCGACAACATCATCAAAAAATACATCTAACCGTTCATACCTAACCAATCATGAAAAAACCGCCAGCTTGGATAAGCTGGCGGTTTCATCTTTATCTCGTATCTGCGAATAATCTTGTTCGAGCGCTTAATCTTGTTCGACAAATTTGGGGTCGAACATGTGGCCAAGCTTATTAGCTTTGGTTTGTAAGTAATGTTGGTTGTTTGGGTTATTGCCTTCTTGTAGTGGTACCCGCTCAACTACGTTAATGTTCACCTTCTTCAGCGCTGCAAGCTTGCGTGGGTTGTTGGTCATCAGACGCACTTGATCAATATTCAGGTGGTCGAGCATCCCCTTACAAAACGCGTAATCACGCATATCAGCAGCAAAACCCAGGCGCTCATTGGCTTCGACCGTGTCTGCACCTTCATCTTGTAAGTGATACGCACGAATCTTATTGATTAAGCCAATTCCCCTGCCCTCTTGACGCAAGTAGAGCAGCACGCCACAACCTTCTTCGACAATATTTTGTAATGCACGGTTAAGCTGGAAACCACAATCACAACGAGTGCTAAACAAGGCATCACCGGTTAAACATTCTGAATGCAGACGAATCAGCGGTGCTTTACTGTTTGCAGGGTCACCATACACCAAAGCCAGATGTTCTTTTCCCGTCGCGTTCTCGATAAAACCATGCATGATAAACGTGCCCCATTGGGTTGGCAGCTTGGCTTTATCGACAAAGCGCACCAAGTTGTAAGGTTCGACGTGTTTTAGCTCAGCACGTACATTCATCAAAATCTCCCCTAAATGGTTTTCACCCGAGCCGTCACCACCGTCACCCCAAAAGGCATCTTTATGCGAGTGTTCGGTCAAGCAGGCATTCCCTGTTTCCATCAGTTGTTGGGCTAGTAGCGGGTTTTGTAGAAACTTCTCACGGACGATAAACGCCATTACGGAGAGTTTGTCGTCGTCCCAATCTTCACGGACGAGATGTTGATATTTGCGGCTTAAAGCAAAGGCTTCGTCGGGGCTTTTTGCAGTGAGGATTTTATTTTGTAGTGCGCGGTCGTTGAATTTTTGCGCTTGGTAATAGTGTTCGCTGGTGGGCCAAGATTGGGTAGAAACTCTTATCTGCGCTTGGCAAAAGTTGGAGAGGAAACCGTGGGATTCATCGGGTTCATAGAAAAGGATCTGATCAACCATAATCGTACTCCTAACGTTGCTGTTTAATAGTCAACAAAAAGCATATTGCTATTGATATAAGCTTTAGTAACGCAGGGAGAGAAAGTCAAATAACTGGTTGTAAATCATAAAAATGAAAAGGGCAGTCTTATGACCACCCCATGGTTTAATTCCGCAGTGCGAGAATTAGTGAATTAAGCCAAGTTCCCTTGCTTCTTCGATGCTCAAGCCGCTTTCACGGATTTCACGAAGAGCTTCAATACGACGTCTTGCTTCGGCAGATTTCACGGTTTTCTCAGGTCTCACAACGGTTTCTTCTTCAGGGAGTTCCCATTTGTGAGCGATGTTGCTCATCTCTTCATGGTCGATAGAATTAATGGACATATTTCCTCCGAACACACCATGTTTTCGATGGGTAATCTATAGCAAACCCCCAATGCAGAGGTAAGAAAAACTGTGGGGAAATGTGACCCCTTTCGACCTTTCACTAACTCGTTAATAGATTCATCATTTAGTTTTTGCAAAGCGCGTTTTTAGCGATTAAATTTGAAGAATTCCCCCTACGAAAAGTGAGCTGATCCAGCTCTCATTTTTCCCTCGTAAATTCACACTTCCATAACGGAAAAAATTCTTTTTATTACACTCAACTTTCGAGTCACTTCACTGATTAGACGGTTTTGCCTTTCGCAAATCTCACACACCTGATAATGATAATAATTATCTTTTGTATTGGTAAGGTGTAATGATGAGTGAACTAAACCTGAATCAGGCATATCACTCTGATCCTGTCATTCAGATCAGAGAGTTATGTGTGGATTACATCACCGATAACGGCGACTTCAATGCTGTGAAATCGGTGAGCTTTGATATTGGTAAAGGCGAAATATTTGGTCTGGCGGGTGAATCAGGCTGTGGTAAAAGTACCATTGCTTTCTCTATCAACCGTCTGCACAAGCCGCCCGCGTTTATCTCTGGTGGGCAAATTCTATTTGAAGGCAAAGACATCCTTCGTCTGCCTGATAATGAGCTTAATACGCTACGCTGGAGCGAGATTGCAATGGTGTTCCAAAGTGCCATGAACTCACTGAATCCGGTTCTCACCGTTCAGGAGCAATTTGCCGACGTATTACGCCACCACAAAGGATTAACCAACGAGCAAGCCAAAGACCGCGCGGAAAAGCTTCTCGACTTGGTCAACATTCCGAGAAATCGTCTGGGCGAATATCCACACCAGTTCTCCGGCGGCATGCGTCAGCGTTTGGTGATTGCGATTGCCCTATCCCTCAATCCAAAACTGATCATCATGGACGAGCCAACCACGGCGCTCGATGTGGTGGTTCAACGTGAAATCTTGCAGCAAATCTATCAGTTACGTGACGAGTTTGGCTTCTCAGTACTCTTTATTACCCACGATTTAGCGCTCATGAGCCAATTGTGCGACCGCATTGCCATCATGCGCCACGGCAAGATTGTTGAAGTGAATAGCTCATACGAAATCCGCAATCATCCTCAACACGAATATACCCAAAAGCTTTGGGCTTCGTTCCCGAATATTCACGATGTACATAAACAGCCACAAACGGAAGGAGCACCAGCATGAGTGAACCGATCATCCAAATGAAAAACGTGATCAAGGAATTCAAAGTCGGTGGTGGCTTCGCCAAAGAAGAAACCTTCCGTGCGCTTCAGGGCGTTAGCTTTGATCTTTATGCAGGCAAAACCCTCGCGCTGGTGGGCGAATCAGGTTGCGGCAAGAGCACCTGCGCGCGATTAATTACCAAGGTCTATCCAGCCAGCGATGGTGAGCTCCTTTTCAATGGCAAAAACATCAACGACATTACTGCTCGTGGTGAGATTCAGGATTACCGCAGTAAGGTTCAAATGGTGTTCCAAGACCCGTTTGGCTCTTTAAACCCAACCCATACTATTCGCCATCACTTAACTCGCCCACTGAAGATTCATAAGCAAGTGAAAAGTGACAAAGAAATCCCAGCGAAACTACTAGAGCTGTTGGATTTGGTAGAGTTGCCAGAGGAAACGCTGAACAAGTTCCCTCACGAACTCAGTGGTGGCCAGCGTCAACGCGTTAATCTGGCGCGCGCTCTAGCGGTAGGCTCACAACTTATTCTTGCCGATGAACCGACGTCGATGCTGGATGTATCGATTCGCTTGGGCGTACTCAATCTGATGCAACGCATGAAGCAAGAACTGGGGATCGGGTTCCTATACATCACTCACGACCTGGCAACCGCGCATTACATCGCAGAAGAAACGGCAGTGATGTACAAAGGGCAGATCGTCGAGTGGGGAGATACCCAAGCGATCTTAAAGAATCCACAGCACCCATACACTAAGTTATTGATCTCTGCGGTACCGGATCCTGATCTGCCATTTGGTAACTTGGTGGAAAGTGAACCAAACTATTCAATAGATGCCGATGAGATCCGTAGTCGCAGCAGCGTTGTGGTCGAAGACTATGATCAAATCGGACCAAATCACTTTGTAAAACAATGGACTGAGGCAGCCTAATGGATTTGATGACCTGGCAAGATCAACTATCAGATTGGTACGACAATCGGAAGCATGATCAAGTAGAAAGCTTAGAAGCGATCTTATACCAAGCGCCTGTCGCTGTGTTTGGTCCAGAACTGACGGACGAACAGAGTAAAGCGATCGCTTGCTGGCTAGATGGCTGTTTAAGAGTCTTTCAACACGCTAGGCATCAAGACCATCAAAAAGCCTTCCAAATCCTCCAATACACGGGTGCGAAGCTCGAACAATCGGCTTGCCAACCAATGACCGATATTCTTATCAAGGATTGGTGTCTCAAACGCTTACAACATTTGACCGTTCTGGCGTTAGAGTTTTGTAATCAGCAACACGATCAAACGGAATGGCAACAACAAGCGAGCAGCTTGATCGAATCACACATTGCGTTGATGCGATCGTTGAATTGGAATGAAACGAGGAAGCATGATCAAGGGTTACGTCATTGATTCGGAAAGATGATCAAGGTAACAGACGGGGACTTGTCAGTTTAAGCAGGTGCACAGGACAGGAATTTTAGATAAAAAAAAGCGAGTTTCTTGAGGAGAAACTCGCGAAGTCTATTCAGAATGAATGTAACAATATGAGCCAATCTATTAATCATCAGAAAGGACAAAAGGTTGTCTATTCGGGATAAATCTTAGTCTGCCCTCGGAACCGCAATGTCAGTGATTTGTAAGAGTTAGGTCTGATTTCCATCAGTGCAATTCATTGTTACATTCTGAATCAATTCGTCACGCTTATCACTCGAAAAGCATCCACGTGATTCATATTAAATCGCCATTTCATCAAGCGCTCTGAATACCATCTCATCCATGTGGCCTTCAAAAATCTGACGACACACTTTTCGACGAACAGCCAACCCAGCGATCAAACGCTCGATAGTCAGATGTTTCACGTCATTTTGGCCGTTAAACAGCTCCACCGTTTTGCTCAATGTCTCGTATGGCAGAGGGGCGTCCCCTACTCGCAGATAATCAAGCTTGTCAATGAACTCAGAACACTCTTCTTTGATTGAGGCATAGGAATGCCCTGTCATCGCCGATAAAGCCGTTATACTGCGTTCTAGGGCCTCTGGAGAGGTATATTTAGATAGAGTAATGGTTATCTCGTCCGCGTTAATCTCGACCAGGTGCTTTTTCTGTTTCACTCGACGGCCCAAATTGCCACGTGGAGATGGTGCTTTGCGCTGAATAGGCTCAAATTCGCCGTCTATGATGCCTGAGAGCTCGTCTAGCTGCTGCCTTGTAACCATCTCATTACGAAGTGGGTTTGGCAGCGTAGGCGCCATGTTGCGCTTTCCTGCGTTGGTTGTACGAGCGCGAGAGTAGCGCAATACCTCTTCCACATCGCATTTGATGTCGACTTGGTAGTCCATCACTTTGCCATTTTCGATCATGGTCTCGATCGTTAAGTGATAACCCCATAAGTTCACAACAAAAAGATCTTCCGTCCCTTTGCCGTCAGACAGGCGCTTCAACTCACGGATCAGATCCATTGAGAAACGACGCCATTCGATGTTGCGTGCCAGTTTTTGGTTCAACTCACTCAGCAACATGCAATCGGTGTGTTTGCGCACCATGCGGCTACGGAAGAACGAATACAGCTGGAACACCAAGGTGTGCTGTTTCAGAATCTCTGGCGGGAACAAGAAGAAATAATCACGCGTCAGCAGTTCTTCGTAGAACGAAGGTTCCCAGACTAGGATGTACAAGTTCGGCTTAATGCGAATCTCGCCGTCAGCACCTTCTGTTGGCGCTTCTTCCGATGCGGTAATGGTTCTCGCAATGAAACGGAAACGATCACTCTTGAAGCCTTCTGGCATGTTTTCACTTAGCCAACGGCCAGTTAGCTCATGCAATTGGAAATCGGTAAATTCAATTCGATCAATACTGTCACGGATTGAATCACGTGCCGGGCCGCTGTCTTTCTTGCCACGCAATGACAGGATATCCGTGATGTACAACGGGGTTTTATTCGGCACATGCGCCGCATCCATGTGGTACTGATCTTTGTGATGATCATGGTATTGCACGGTCAGTGTAAACAGAGCAAACAGCGTCATCAGATCGTCCACGGTCATGATGTTTTTCGACGATCGTGTTTCAATCACAGCTTTGGTGCCAGAGATCGACACCATGGATTTTTGGTAGCTCTTACGAGTGCGTGGTGGCGCTAAAGCTTGGTCGATGATCCCTGCCCAGTTAGTTGGTGAGACGACAAATTGATCCGCTTCATCCTTCATCATCGGTGGGGTATTCAGACCATGCTCATTCAACAGGCGTTTGTTCACTTGGGTTTGTGCCAAAGCCTTAGAACGTTTTTGCTTTTCGCTCTGACGAACTTTTTCTGTGACTAAGCTGGTGGCACCCAAGGCTGAGATTAGCTGGTTAGGGTTAACGAACTTGTGCAACATGGTTTTACCTGCAAGGCCTTCTTCAAAGCGCACAGGTGTTTGAGTAAACAAACCAATGTTAACGGCAGCACGTAAGCGTTGTTGTAATGCGGCTCTGGTTAGTTGACCGTCGGTTGCTGCCACAATTTCTGTTGTGGAGACCAAACCGTCTTTGCTGCTGAATCCTCGTAAGGAGATCAGATTAAGCAACTCTAAGATGCTCTTGGTAACCCCTTTGAAGTGTTGGTATTGTTCTACCCAATCTGCAGAAGATTCGTGTACCTCAAAAAGGTGCCCATCCTTATGGCTTCTTGGCGCTTTAATCAGAATTTTTTCATCAGCCGTCATTTTAGATCCAGATCACACTAGCCGTAGTTTTGCTATGGTTCCGAAGAATAAAGAAAAACAGATCATAAATAAAGAAAAAATCTTTGTTTTTTAAATAACTGATCTTTTTGATTAATCTGATCTTAATTGATTATATGATCTAATGATCTGGAGATTTTTAACGACGTAAGCTTATGTTTTAAATAGATATTTTAAAGCGGCAATTCGGAACTATGATCATGATTATTCCGAAACGATGATCAACAAAAGTCAGAAAGCATGATCACAAAGCGCCGTAAGCATGATCATTAAGTTTCTGAAAAGATGATCAAAAAGGTCGTGAAACGATGATCATGATGTTTGTACAACTTATCCACAGAAATAAAGGTACGCCTTGGAAAACTTTGTCTTCGTTTGCGGTAAAGCAATGGTTTTTTACCTTTGGAACAATGATCAAGAGCGTCGTTTTGCATCGTTCTGTCGCTGCTTGTGAATACTATTTGCGCAAATGCTGAAACCTTGTCCAATTTTACATCGCACGCCTTGTTTCTCTGTATTATCCCGAAACAAACGGAAGCATGATCATGATATCGCGTTCTACATTTTGTTTTCGGTTTATTTTCATCGTTCCACGTTTTTATCTTTGATTTGGCCTCTATCCCCCAGTCTATCTGCATTCGTCCGTAAATTGGCCGTGAAAAAGCATGCTTCCGAGGCTGAAATTCACTTGATCATTTTTCCGATAAATTGATCGCATTGAAAAATCGATGTGCAATGTACTGGGACACATAATTTCCTTGATCATGCTTTCGTGTTTGCTGCTCTCGACGGAAGAATGATCATGATGCTTCCTTGATCATTCTTCCGTTCAATATCGCTTATTTACATGAATAAGCATACTGGATGTATGATCAAGGTCGTTGCTTCTCGTGTTTTTAATTAAAAACGCTCATTCATCGTCAAACACTAGATTCATCTCACACTATCCGTAATTTAGCGTCTTTCTATAATCGTTCCGGAAAAACTGTAGATTTACATTGTAAATACGTGACAGTGTGACATTTTTATTCTTTCAAAGTTTGAAGCACTTTATTGGCATAGATTTGATTAAATTTTGTGATGTTTTTAAGGTGAAATCATAAAACAGGCGTTTGTGAGTGTTTTTTATGTGATGGTTATTCAAAATGCATGTTCACCTTTTTGTTGTTTTTGGATTGCAGTGCTGTACAATTAAATGCAGATATCCTTCCAACGGAATTTGGCATGAAAAGAGAAACAACGATTGAAAATCTCCAGGAATTAGCAGAACTGACGCAACAAGTTCAAGCTGACCGTATTGAGATTGTTTTGGAAGAGCGTAGTGACAACTACTTCCCACCAATGTCTAAGGCAATGATGGAAACCCGCTCAGGTTTGACTCGCCGTAAGCTGGACGATGCTATCGGTAAGATGGAAGCGGAAGGTCATCAATTTACAAAGAATAATGCCAACCATTATTCAATCACGCTTGAAGAAGCGCACATGCTAATGGATGCGGCAGAAGTGCCTAAATTCCATGAACGCAAAAAGAATTCTGAAAACAAACCGTGGATCATCAACGTACAAAACCAAAAGGGTGGTACGGGTAAATCGATGACAGCGGTTCACTTAGCCGCATGTCTGGCGCTAAACCTAGATAAACGCTACCGCATTTGTTTGATTGACCTTGACCCTCAAGGCTCTCTGCGTCTGTTCTTGAACCCACAAATTAGTGTGGCAGAGCATGACAACATCTATTCAGCGGTTGATATCATGCTTGGTAACGTACCAGATGGCGTTGAAATCGATCGTGAGTTTCTACACAAGAACGTGTTGTTGCCAACGCAATACCCGAACTTGAAGTCGATTTCTGCTTTCCCAGAAGACGCAATGTTCAACGCAGAAGCGTGGCAAACACTCTCTGAAGACCCGTCGCTAGACATCGTTCGTCTGTTAAAAGAGCAGTTGATTGACAAGATTGCGAATGACTTCGACGTGATTATGATTGATACCGGTCCACACGTTGACCCGCTAGTATGGAACGCAATGTACGCATCAAACGCGCTATTGATTCCTTGTGCAGCGAAGCGTCTTGACTGGGCTTCAACAGTAAACTTCTTCCAACACCTTCCAACGGTTTACGAGATGTTCCCAGAAGATTGGAACGGTCTTGAGTTTGTTCGTTTGATGCCAACCATGTTTGAAGACGACAACAAGAAGCAAGTTTCTGTTCTAACTGAAATGAACTATCTTCTAGGTGACCAAGTTATGATGGCCACTATTCCTCGTAGTCGTGCATTCGAAACCTGTGCTGACACCTACAGTACAGTGTTTGATTTGACCGTAGGCGACTTCGAAGGTGGTAAGAAAACACTCGCGACTGCACAAGATGCGGTACACAAGAGTGCACTAGAACTAGAGCGCGTACTGCACTCTAACTGGCCGTCATTGAATCAGGGGTAATGAATAAATGGCATTGAAAACGTCTGAATTAAACGCGAAATTATTTGGTAAAACCAATAAGCGTCGTGTTGCGACACCTCAAGAAGCGCAAACGGCGGCAAAAGACAAAGCACAAACTATCGAACTTGCTGTAGCAGGCGAGAACACCGTTCAGTTTGAATTGGTGCGCATTCCTGCGGATAAAGTGGCGACAGACACGAGCGTATTTGCAGAGAACGCTCGTGAGCAATCTTTCCTAAACGAACACGCTTTATCGGATGTGTTGGTGACGTTGAAAGAACGTGGTCAACAGTATCCAGCGGTTGGTCGTCGCACAGAAGATGGCAAGATTGAAGTATTAGACGGTAGCCGCCGTCGTATGTCTTGTATCTTAGCAGGACAGGATTTCTTGGTTTACGTTGGTGACGGCATCAACACAGACCACGCGAAATTCCTTTCTGATGTTGCAAACGCGCACAAGCCACTGTCTCTATACGAAAAAGGTAAAGAGATGCAGGCGAAACTTGAAAGTGGCGAAGCTGAAGACCAAAAAGCACTAGCAAAAATGTTCCAGTGCAGTGAAGCATTGGTGAGCGGCGCGTTAAAAGCTGCGGCACTTCCGCTTGAACTTCTGCAAGCTTATCCGAATGTTGGTGATTTAGGTCGTCCAACAATTGTTAAGCTGCATAAGCAGTTCTCGACATTGAACGGTGAACAACAACAAAACTTGTTGGATAAGTGTCGCACGTCGGAAGGTTATTTGTGGCAGCGCAGTACAGCTCAAGGTGTGGCTCGTCTTACTAAAGAAGTGACAGAAAGCATCGAAAGCTGGATTGCAGAATTAGCGCCAGCGAAGCCGGCTAAGAAAGCTGAAAAAGTCGATCTAGTTAAAGGTCGCGCAAGCTACAGCCGTAAAGGTAACAACCTTGCTCTTAACTTGAAGAAAGTTGACGACAGCTTGATGGAAGAAATTCTTGCTTTCGTTGAGAGCAAAATGAAGTAAAACTCTTCTTTTTTGAAACCGCCTCCGGGCGGTTTTTTTATGTCTGCAATTTGGCAAAGTCTCGATGAATCGAGATGTGATAACATGGCGTTAGTTCAATGCTTGGATATACGTAATGCTCGCACAATCTGAATTCCTTTCTCAGCTTCAGCTCCAATCTTACAAAGCCTTTCAACGTAGTGGCGTGGTGATTTACGGTGATGCCGATTGGCAAAACGCCTTGATTGCCTACTTCCATCAAAAGCAACAAAATCAAACTTGGTTCTGTGTAGGGGATTGGCAACTAGAAAATACCCACTGCGTAAATGCAAAACAAGGCAATATGTTGCTCGGCCGTGAGTGTGACGTTCTGCTGTTTGACGCGAGAAAAGAGTTTGACGCCAACAGTTTTACCTCGGCTCTTGGTGCACTCGTCGGCGGTGGGCTTTTGATTGTGGTCGCCAACAAAACGCAAGACGCGGATGAAGCGGAACTGTGGCTGCAAACGCAATGGCAACAACTCACCGTTATTGAGGAGAATTTACCATTACCTCCGTTGCCAGATTTCACCCAAGCGGAAAAAGCGCAACAGTACAGTGAGCAAGCTGAAGCGGTTTCTTTTATCGAAAAAGTGGTGACAGGGCATCGCAAACGTCCTTTAGTATTAACCGCCGATCGTGGTCGAGGAAAAACCAGTGCGTTAGGCATTGCATGCGCGCAGCTTCTAGAGCAAAAGCCATTACGAATTCTCGTCACAGCGCCAAGCATCAAAGCGGTTGAACCTGTTTATCAGCACGCACAGAGAATGCTATCAACCGCACAGCGCGTTAAGAAAGACCGATTGGAAGCGGGGCAGGGCTACATTCAGTTCATCGCACCGGATGAATTACTCTCTACTTTACCTGAGTGTGATTTGTTGTTGGTTGATGAAGCTGCTGCGATTCCAGTTCCTATGCTTAAGCAAATTACTGAGCAATATCATCGTCTCGTGTTCTCAACCACCATTCATGGTTATGAAGGTTGTGGCCGCGGCTTTACGCTTAAGTTTGTTGATTGGCTACAAAAGCAAAGACCCGGAATGAAGCTTTGTCATCTTCAACAACCTATTCGATGGGCGACAAACGATAATTTAGAAGCATGGCTTTACCAAGCATTTTTACTGGATGCTGAACTTACCCCGAGTCAGCCTGCTGAGCTTGGCGATATTTCATTAATCAACCTCCGTAAGTCAGCGTTGATTTCTAATCCTTCCGTATTGAAAACGTGCTTTGCGTTGCTCGTTAATGCGCACTATCAAACCTCACCGAATGATTTGCTGCATCTTTTGCAAGATGAACATTGTCAGATCTACGTAGCTCAGAATAACAATGACGTCGTCGGGGTGATGTTAACGGTGGAGGAGGGCAATCTCGATTCGAATCTCGTTAAAGATATTCAGTTTGGGAAACGTCGCCCGAAAGGGCACCTGACGCCAGTGACTATTATCAATCAACTTGGTTATGCTGATGTGGGGGCGCTTTCCACTTTGCGAGTCATGCGAATTGCGGTTCATCCAGATTTGCAAGGGCAGGGTATTGGCCATCAAATGTTGAAGCAGTTGGAACAAACTACGCCGCCTCATATCTCTTATTTGTCCACCAGCTTTGGTGCAACAGAAGAACTGATTACGTTTTGGAAGCAATCTGGTTTTGAATCCATTCGTCTTGGAAGTATGCGAGATGCGGCAAGTGGGTGTTACTCGTTGTTGATGGTTCGTCAGTGTGGCTCACAACAAGGTTGGATAAACGAAGCTAAATCGTTGTTCGAAGAACTGTTGCCATTGAGTGCGGCGTCTACTTATCCTAAGTTAGAGCCAAGTTTGCTTCGTGCACTCTTGCCTGCCTCGGCATCTACTTGCCAGTTCCATTTAACGAAGCGCACTTTAATCGAGAGTTATGCTCAAGGTGGGAACAACTTTGAATCTGTCTCTATTTGGATTCAGCAATGGTTACTGCAATGTGGTTTGGCTGATGTGTCTGATTTGATGATCAGTAAATTATTCTTAAACAAAGACTGGAGTGAGTACGCTAAGCAATATGGCTTGCCGGGACGTAAGCAAGTTGAAGCGCAGATAAGGAATGAACTACAAGTTTTGCTAAATTTACAGTGTAAACAGAACAAGCAATTTACACTGTAAAAGTGGTTAACGGGAGGAGAGGGTTTACACTGTAAATCCTCTCCTTTTTTATTTGGTATTTTGCTGAGGCTGACGGTTGAGATGTAAGGCCAATCTCAATTTACACTGTAAACGGAAGTCTTGTCTTATTAGTTATATATAAAATGAGCTAAATAATAAACTTCCCTTAAAGTCAGATTACCCAGTAGGGATGCTTTACCATCTATTCAAAGACAGGTCGTGATGCATTGGTAAAGTAGGGAGAGCACAACGCAAAAAATGAATCTAAATCGGATTTAGAAATTCTGAGTAAGCTTATCTCTAGCTCATAAGTCGCGGGGCTTCCTTTAGTGATGTGAGCCTGATTCTGAGAATTGAGAGGTTTGTTCAGAAAATGATTTTGGTTAGACTGAATTGGGTGATGGGTAGCAGATGGATTGGTTATGTGGAAGATATGCCTTGAATGGTCGGAAGACAAAACGAGGATTTTTGCCCGTCTACCGGGAGATATTGAACTCGGAGGTGAGCTAAATCAAAAGGAGTTGCCTGAACAGCTTCAAGCAATGAATGCAAGTCAGGCGTTTGTTGATGACGCTGAAGTGGTTCGATTCATTAACTGTGCTCGTGAGCGTAAAGCAGAAGCATACGAAGGCGTCGTCGTCGCACAGATTAAGAATGCTCAGGTAGAAGTTGAACTGTCGAACAACGACATGCTTGCTAGCATGAACATTGTAGGTGCTTTTGGTGGCCGTGGTTTGCGTGGCCCTGAAATCGTTCAAGCACTGGCTCATGCAAGAGTATCGAAAGGCATCAATAAGTTGGCGCTTAAAAAAGTTATGGTCGTCAGCAATCAACTCAAACCCGGAGAAACCTTCACTCAACCTGTCGCCGTTGGCAAACAACCCGTCAAAGGTAAAGACGCCATCTTTACGCCACTCGTCAAAGACATCACCAAACGTATCCTCAAACCGAAAGAAGGCCAATCGACCAGCGACAAGATTGATTTACGCAACTTGGGTGAAACCATTGCCGTTGATATTGGCGACGAGGTTATGCGTCGAACGCCTGCAACCAAGGGTATTCCAGGTTTTACTGTGCAAGGACGCGTAATTCCTCCTCAAGCAGGCAAAGACAGTCCGATTAAACCTGGTAAAGGAACGGAAATTAGCAAAGCCGATCCTAATCTTCTGATTGCTTCTGTATCTGGTACGCCTCTCATCAAAGACAAAACCATCGAAGTTGATAATGCACTGTGTCTCAACAGTGTGGGCGTGAATACTGGACACGTTAAGTTTAAAGGCAATGTCATCATTGGCGGCAACATTGAATCTGGCATGATCGTCAAAGCGACAGGCTCTATTACCGTTGGTGGCTTTATTGAATCTGCGGATGTACAAGCTGAGGGTGATATCCAAGTGGCGAAGGGCATAATTGGCCACACAGTCAGTGATGGTCAGCCGAAGAGTTGCCACGTTCGAACCAAAACATCGATTCGTGCCAGTTACGCCCAGTATTGTGAATTGCAGTCTGGCGAGGATATAGAGCTCGCTGTGCACAGCATGAATAACGACATTGAGTGTGGACGCAACCTGACGGTACTTGATGCCAGCGGTAAAAACGGCACTTTAAGCGGTGGTGATGCCAAAGTCGGAAGCAAGGTGCTTTGTTCGCAACTTGGTGTAGAGGGCGATACCGCAACGAAAGTCGAGGCTTTCGCTCGTTACGCCTTGTACAAAGAGCGCATTGCCAGCTTAAAAGAAGAATACAAATCTGCCCAAGAAGGCACGATGGATGTGATTCGTAAGGAACTTGAATTTAAGAAGCGTCCCAAAGCTGAACGTACCGATGAAGAGCAAGCTCAAATTGAAGTAATGAAAGCGCAAAACAATGCTCGCCTTGAAGAAGTTAAACAGAAGCTAGAACACACTGAGCAAGAGTTTGAAGTCTCGCTGGAAGAGAATATTGTCGAAGCCAAAGATCGCGTATTTACGCGCGTTACAGTGCAATTTGGAGACGAACAGGTGACAACCAAACGCACCCACGGCGGTTGTGTGTTTAGCTTTAACCAATACGAAATCAAAGTGGCGGCAAATTTAGAGGAAGAAGACGTCGTCGCGATTTAACTCTTTAATTGAAAGAATGAAAATGCCCGTGTATTGAGAGGTACTCGGGCTTTTGTTTTTTGAACGTTAGGCAATGTGTTCTTGGTAGTACGCACCAAGCGCATGTATATCGCTGCTGCACATGAGCTTCATTGCTTGTTTAATATGGTTAATGGGCCAATCCCACCATTTGATTTCTGACAACATAGCGACACATTCGTCGTCAAAGCGCTGGCGAACAATATGATTGTGACCAACAACAATCGAGTAGGGCGGAACATCTTTAGTGATGACTGAGCGCGCACCAATCACGGCACCATCTCCAATCTTCACGCCCGGCATGATCATCGCTTCGCTACCAATCCAAACATCATTACCCACAACAGTATCACCTGCGCGTTCAAATCCGCTCTGTACATCTTCTCCAAACTCTTCAGGTGAAAATGGAAAGGTAGAAATCCAATCTACCCGATGGCCTTGATTGCCTGCCATCATAAAGGTCGCGCCAGAAGCGATTGAACAGAACTTGCCAATGATCAGCTTGTCCACTTCGCCATAAGCACCATCTTGCCACTCTCGTTGGGTAACGCTGTCGCCCATCAAATAACGAACCGATTGATCTTCAAATGTTTTACCGTGATAAAACCCTGAGTAATAACTGTAATCTCCCACCTCGATATTCGGGTTGGTGACATGGTCTTTGATCACTTGCCCTTTTAACCAAGTATCGAATGCGTTCATTCGTGATTCTCCGTTCCAATTTTAAGTTGTAAGCAGTGTAGAGCCTTTCTATTATTTCCAGTAGATTGTTTTTAGAGATTCATAATTACCATATGGAAATAAAGTGGCTAAGCTACGTGCCGATGTACATCGCTCTATGTGAAGAGAAGAGTATTGCTGGCGCAGCGAAAAAACTGCGTTGCTCAAACGCGCACGCGAGCCGTCAATTGAGGCAGTTAGAAGAGATTCTGTCCGTACAGTTGATTCAACGTACAACAAGACAATTTAATCTTACTTACGATGGGCTGCGCTTTTATCAGCAAGTAAAGGGCTTGATGGAAGGGGCAGAACAGATTAATGAACAAGTGATGGAAAGTGACCGAGTCGCTGGGCATTTGCGCATCGCGGCGTCGGCGTCATTTGGTTCGGCGTTATTGAACCGAGCATTGATCGAGTTTCGCCAACTTTATCCGGAAGTGACGTTCGAAGTGATCTTCTCAGAAACGCCTTTGGATCTTATTGAGTCTGGCTTTGATGTGGCGTTTTTCTTCACAAACAATCCACCCGAGGGCTATATTGGCCACCATCTGCGCTCTTTACACTGTAAACCGTTCGCACACAAAGCGTACTTGTCTAACAAACCAAGCATAGCTACGCCGGAAGATCTTTATCAGCTTGACCACATTGTGTATCGCAATGAAGAGTTAAACCTCGATACGTGGCACTTTCATCATATGGAAACCAAACAAAAAGTGTCAGTGGCTTTGCAAAGTGTACTTAGCTTTAATTTGGTTCAATCCATGCTTGAAGCCACTCTTGCGAGATGTGGCGTTGCAATGTTGGATGAATTTGCATTGGAGAAACTCAACGGTGAAGAGCGATCGCAACTCGTGCCGTTACTCCCTGAATGGCAAACGGATGCGATCCTACCGCTCTATATTCTTTATCCTAAACGTGAGCATTTACCAAAGCGAACGCAGGCGTTTATTGAGCATTTCAAACAGCAATCATTTTAAGCTGTAATCATTTTAAACTGACAGGTTGTCTTGAGCGTGCAGGTCTTTAATCTCTGCAGTGCCTTGAAAGTGTTGATTACAAGTGCGGCAGTAGAATTGAGGCGTTAACTCGTGATAGTGGTTACCGGTAAAACAGCGTGATACCAACACCATCAAACGGGCTGTTTTGCCGTTGATGTTTTCAGGTTGAGTGTTGATGCGTTTCATCACGCGTTTGTGTTCAGTCGGTTTGTTGCAGTGTGAGCAGAATTTTACAGGCATAAGGCTCTCATATTGATTCAGTGATGATTAATTGATGAGAGAGTACTTTGCTTAATGATGAAAAAGTAAACATGCATGTAATGATAATTGACAGCAATGCCTATTAGGAAACTCATAGAGTGGCTAGTAACTGAAAAGAAGGAAGATTTCACTCCTCGATATTATAAAGGCAGGAAAAATATCGAGGAGGAAATCTTAGCTAACTAAAACGAGTGTATGGACATTTACAGCTCGTAACGTAGCCCGAAGTGGTAGTAGCTTTCATCTGCATGTGCACCACCAAACGAGACTTCTTGTGCGTTGTCGTAACCGCGTGAGCCATTACGGTCAACGTAACTTGTGTAGATAGAAGAGCGAGGGGTCAGTTTGTATTGCACTTCAACTGTCGTATCTTTCAGCTCAAGCTCGTCGCCGTCGCTGTTTTCTAGAGAGCGGTAACCAGCACGTAGCGCCCATTTGTCATTTACACTGTAAACTGCGGTCAGCTCCATGACTTTATCGGTACTGGTTTCAGAGAAGTAACCTTCTAGCTCATCTTCTGAGTAAAGTGCACCTAACATCAAATCACCCAAGTAGTAACGCGTACCTGCACCCCAGAAGGTGTAATCGGTATCGTTATTTTCACGCGCATCGCCTTTGCTCTTTTGCATTGCAACTACAGGGGCGAGTGTGCCTAAATCGCCCATTTCTAGGGTGTAACGTAGTGCTGCGTTGTAGCCGTAATCGAGTTCAGAGGTGCTGTTACCAATAATGTAAGCCACAGATGCATCGAAGTTACCAATGCGGTTTTGGTATTGCAGCGTACCGTCTTGACGGAAAACTTGTGTCGCGGTTTTATCCACTTTATTTGCTTGGCGCGCCATAGATACGTCTGATGACGCGAACACATCACCAATGTCGGTGAACATGATTAATCCTGACGCAACACGACCACCTGTGATTCGACCGTAATCTTGCGCATCAATACCGGCCCAAACGTAACGTGCTGTGAGAGAAGGCTTGTCGTTCACTTGGTTGGCGTATTCTGCTGCACCTACCTGATATTGCGCTTGGCCAATGACAGAGGCGTGTTCGTTGATAGTTTGTGAGCCATTCAAACCAATACGGCCATCAAATTCGCCATTGGCATCACCGTGTTCATCATTTTTATTGGTGACGTTGAAGCCAAGACGCGAGTAAATGTTCAGAACCGACCCGTCTTCTGCTTGGTAAAGTTGAGCGGCCATCGCTGCGTTTGATGCCATCAAAGTAGGGAGAAGTAGAGTCAAAATGTGCTTTTTCATGTGAACGACCTTTTCGTTTCTATTGTTTTTAAGCACGACAAAGCCCCTTCCGAATAACGGAATATAATCAATGTCGTGAGAAGTAGAGAGAGGGTGCGCCCTTGAAAGCTCAAGGACGCGAGCTAGTCCATTCCTATAGGGGTTAGAATGATTTAGCTTAAATCAACGTCTTTGCAGCCAAAGAAGTAGGTAGCTAGGAAGCCAACGATGTAAGAGATAAGTAGGCCACCAATGAACACCATCATGCCGGCAAAGATGCCGCTAGCCGAGGTCATCAAAGGGATTGCAACGATACCAGATGGGCCGAATACGGTGTTTAGACCGACAGGCAGGCCAAGGTAAGAGACCAAACCGATAAAGAAGCCACCCGCTGCGCCACCAATACAAGCGGTTACGAACGGTTTAACGCGCGGTAGCGTCACACCGTAAATCAGCGGCTCACCGATACCAAGTAGACCTGGAATGATGGCACCTTTTACTTGTGTGCGTAGTAGGGCGTCTTTCTTGGCTTTGAAGTACAGCGCCATAGAAGCACCCACTTGACCACCACCAGCCATGGCTAGGATAGGAAACAGCGAGTTAAAACCTTGTGCTTCCATCAGGGCAAAGTACACTGGCACAAACCCTTGGTGGATGCCAAAAACCACGGAAATTAAGAACAAACCTGCCAAAATCGCGGCGCCTAATGGGTTGTCATTCAAGTTTAGGAACAACCAAGACATACCTTTAAATAGCTCACCACCGATTGGCATGATGATCAAAAACGTTACTGCACCCATGATCAAAAGCGTGACAACTGAGGTTAAGATCATGTCCAGATCGTCAGGCATATACTGACGCACTTTTTTCTCGACCTGAGCACCAATGATCGCTGCCATCAAAACGCCAATAATGTTGCCGCGCGGATCAATCGCAAAGCCGAAGAACTCATTCATTCCTGAATAAATGCCCGACGTTGCATCGGGGTTGTAACCCAACACAAATAGCGAAGCGAGTATTGCGCCATTGACGCCTGAGCCACCGAAAGCTTGTTGAGCGTTGTAGCCAATTAGAATGCTCAAGAAAGCGAACAGACCTTTGCCAAAGACCTTCATGTAGGCAATCAAATCCAACATAAACTGGCTTGGCGTTTGGTCGAGCACGAAGATTTGTTCCAATAACGTGGCAAAACCAAGCAGCAAGCCCGCTGCGATAAAGCCGGGAATCAGCGGTGTAAAAATGGTGGCAAACTTACTCAGAAAACGCTGAACCGCACTGGTTTGCTTACTCTTCATCTGTTTTTTCTGCTCTGCAGCGACAGCAGAAAGATCCTGTTGTGATGCGTCAGGCTCTTCACTGTCACCAGAGATTAAGCTGTCGATCAACTTATTCATCATATCGGCAGCTTGCTGAGCTTTACCGGGACCAAGAATGATCTGGAATTGCTCGTCGCTTTCTACCACCCCCATTACGCCGGGAATTTGTTTAATGACGGATTGGTCCGCCAAGTTATTATTCGTGAGAGATAAACGCAAACGCGTCATACAGTTACCGCACTTACTTACGTTGTTACTGCCACCCACTGCGGCGAGCAATTGCGATACTGTGTTAGAGGTAATTTTGGCCATAGGGACTATCCTTCAGGACTAGGGCTATTTAGTTATTATTTAGTGCTGCACGAATAAAACCGTTGTGCTCGGCGAGGCGAGATTTGGCTTGCTCAGCATCCAAATCAGCCAGAATCATTAAAATTGCGGTCTTACAGTGACGCTCACACGCTTCAAGCGCTTTTTCTGCTTGTTCTTTTGTTGCGCCTGTTGCTTCAATCACAATGTTAGTTTGACGCTGAATCAGTTTGGCGTTGGTGGCTTCTACATCCACCATTAAATTGCCAAACACTTTGCCGCTGCGAATCATTGCGCCAGAAGTCAGCATGTTCAGCACCAGTTTCTGTGCTGTGCCCGCTTTCATGCGTGAAGAGCCGGTGACGACTTCTGCGCCCACTACCGGAAGAATGGCGATGTCCGCCGCTTCTGCCATTGCGCATTCTGGGTTACATGCGATTGATGCCGTTGTTGCTCCGACAGATTTTGCGTACTCCAAACCACCTAAAACATAAGGCGTACGGCCACTGGCAGCGATACCAACCACAACATCATGCTGAGTCAGATTCAGAGCTTTTAAATCGTCTTGGCCCATTTGAGCGTTGTCTTCTGCGTTTTCTACCGCTTTCAAAATCGCTTGATGACCACCAGCAATTAAACCGATAACCATATCTGGGTGTGTGCCATAAGTTGGAGGACATTCACTCGCATCAAGAATACCAAGGCGGCCAGATGTACCTGCGCCCATGTAAATCAAACGGCCACCATTGGCGAACGCTGCAGTAATGGCATCGACGGTTTGCGCGATTTGTGGCAATACGGCTTGCACCGCTAAAGCGACTTTCTGATCCTCTTGGTTAATGACTTGCAGCATCTCGATGGTAGAAAGCGTATCGATCTCTGCGCTCGCTGGATTGCGGCTTTCTGTCACCAATCGGCTTAAATCAATTTTCATGTTTTGTACTCTTCGTAAATGTTCAATCTGAGGGCGATTCTATGGAATAAAATATTCAGGTTTGGTGATAAAAATCACACTTGAGGTTATTCTTTGTTCAGTAAAAATTTGGAATAATGACCGAGAATATTGATGAGATAACCTACGTAGAAACAAGGGTTGTTAAGTTAATCAGGCAGTTAAACAAAAGTGTGATTATTTCTGTTTTGGAATAATTTATTTAAATTTTTTGGAATTTTGTTGTGTCCGTTATCAATAAAATCGTCGCAAGACGTACTCAACTCTCTCAAAGTGGTCGTTTGGTTGGCGATTGGATTGTCGAAAATGCAGAAAAAGCCGCCCAATTGACCAGTCAAGAACTTGCTGCGCAAGTGCAAGTGAGCCAATCGAGCATCGTCAAATTCACTCAGAGAATTGGCTATAAAGGCTATAGCGAGTTCAAGTTGGCGTTGAACGAAGAGATTGGCCGTAAGCAAGCGATGCAATCCACCCCGCTACACAGTGACATTCTGGCGGATGACCCGATTGCGGTGATTTCGCAAAAACTGGTTAAAGCGAAAACCGACGCTATGTTCCAAACGACCAATGCGCTCTCTTATGAGGCGTGTCATCAAGCGGTGAAGTGGTTGAGTGAAGCGCGCCGTGTGCAAGTGGTGGGCATTGGCGGCTCTGCACTTACGGCAAAAGATTTGAGCTTTAAACTGCTTAAGCTTGGGATTACCGCGCTATCAGAGCAAGACAGTCACGTACAAATTGCGGTTGCGCGTACGCTCTCTTCACAAGATGTGCAGATCGCGATTTCTTTTTCAGGAGAACGCAAAGAGATTCTGGTGGCTGCGGAAGCGGCGAAAGAGCAGGGAGCAAAGGTGATTGCTTTGTCTGCTCCGGGGAGAAGCCGCTTGAGAGACATTGCCGATATCACGTTTGATACCATCGCCAATGAAACAGAGCATCGTAGTTCTTCCATTGCTTCGCGTACGGCACAAAACGTGATTACGGATCTGCTGTTTATTATTTTGGTGCAACAAAGAGACGAAAGCGCGCGTCAGTTGATCAGTGATATCAGTACCGATATCAAGCAGATCCTTACTTGATCGCTTAGTATAGCTAGAAATTAAAGATCTGGATCGTGCTGCAACAAAGCAATAAACGCATCGAGATGCTTTTCGATCGTGAGATCCGCCGAGATCGGGGGTAATTCCACCGTAATACAAGGTAGTTGGCGTTCATTGCACCAAGTTCCGAAAGACCCTGGCGTTTCGTAATCAACATCGTCAACGATAGGTAGATTGAATTGCTTGCCGAGCCATTTGGCCAAATCAGAATGAGCGGGATCATCGACAAACGCTAATGGCTCATGAAACGAGACCACAAATTTTGGTCTGCGCAGTTCAATCAAACTAATGAGTGCGTCAACTTCTGGCTCTAGCTGTTCTTTGCTACCAGTTTTTACTTTCACGTCTCGAACCGGTGTATGTGAGCTCCAGCGATAGACTGTGCCGTGCTCTGTCCAATTCTGCGTAGGAAACGCACGGTTTAGATCGACTTGATTGGCATTGGCTCGTGTACCCAGTTGGTTTGCGTCTGGGTTCATCGATAAAATCACATCGTGTTTCAGACACTCCGCTGGCAAGCTTCTTAACGCGCACGACAATCCGGCGATTGAGGCTGTCTCATCGCCGTGTGTCCCCGCGAGAATAAGGCCTCGTGAGTTACTTTCTACTTGTGCTGGGAAGTACAACAACGGCGCGCCCAGTACCGATTTTCCATATGATGTCGGCGTAATTAAAAATGCCGCTCTTTCCGTTCTTGGAATTAGACTCACCGTAATCTCCTGATTGTTCGAGTAGTATCTGTTCATCACTCAAGCTATATATAACTCATGTTACAGCCGTTGAACTTAGCATCTTGAGACTACTCGGATATAAACTGAACATTTAAAGTTCGTCAATGCTTGTATGATGAATAATGGTACTTGCTTCAAAAGACGTGTTAGGAGAACGAAAAACGATATGGATTTTAAAAAGCATTCAACAGCGTTGCTGGTTTCCTCTTTATTGACCCCATTTTTATCCGCTTCAGCTCTCGCTGATTCTTTGCCTGATGGTGTGCAACTTGCACCGGAACAACATTTAGTACGAGCAAACGATGCAGAAGCGGCGACGCTAGACCCTGCAAAAGCCGAAGGCTTACCAGAGATGCACGTAATTCGTGATTTGTTTGAGGGTTTAGTGATTCAAGACCGCGATGGCAATATCGTTCCTGGTGTTGCGGAATCTTGGCAAACCGAAGACAACCAAACCTTTGTGTTCCAGCTGCGTAAAGACGCAAAATGGTCGAACGGCGATCCTGTGACAGCGGATGATTTTGTCTATTCACTGCGTCGTGCAGTGGACCCGAAAACGGCTTCTCCCAATGTTTGGTATCTAAAACTTACTAAGATCAAAAACATCGCCGACGTAGCAGAAGGTAAAAAGCCACTGGATGATCTTGGTATCACCGCCGTCGATAAACATACTCTACGCTTCGAACTTGATAGCAAGGTGCCGTACTTTGTCGCAATGACAGGCCACACTTCGATGATGCCGGTACACAAAGCAACGGTTGAGAACAGCGAAAAGCCGTGGAGTGACCCACAGCAGTTTGTTGGCAACGGTGCATTTGTTCTGGATAAATGGGTGGTGAATGAACGCATTGAACTGAAAAAGAACCCAAATTACTGGGATAGCGCGGATACTCATCTCACTGAAGTGACATACATTCCGTTTGAGAATCAAAACGCATCAATTAATCGTTATGCGGTGGGCGAAGTGGACATCACCTCGGATGTACCAACCCACATGGCGCAAAAGCTGAAGAAGGATTACGAGCAAGCGTATACCGCGGTTCCGCTACTTTGTACTTACTACTACGCGTTTAATACTACGCGCCCTCCGTTCGATGATGAACGAGTTCGTAAAGCTGTGTCTTATTCGATGATGCGTGATGTGATCACGAATGGTGTCACACAAGTGGGTAATCTGCCTGCTTATACGTTTGCACACCAGTACACGGCGGGCTTTGATGCGACTCAGCCAGAATACAGCACATGGACGCAAAAACAGCGTGATGAAAAGGCGCGTGAACTGCTTAAAGAAGCAGGCTACAGCGACGGCAAATCTTTAGATTTCAAATTGCTGTACAACACAAGTGAATCGAACAAAGCCATTGCTGTGGCCATTGCCTCCATGTTGAAGAAGAACTTAGGTGCGAAGGTCGAGTTAGAAAACCAAGAGTGGAAATCTTATCTTGTTTCGCGCAGACAAGGTGATTTCGATGTCATGCGTGCCTCTTGGTGTGGCGATTACAACGAAGCGTCTACCTTCTTGAGTCTGTTACGTTCTGGTTCGTCAGGTAACTTTGCTCGTTACAGCAGTGAAGCCTACGACAAGGCGATGAACAGCGCCTTGGCGGCAACCGATGAGAAAGCGCGTCAAGATTTCTATGATCAAGCCGAGCAATTGTTGGCGGTAGATATGCCAATCGCACCGATTTACTACTACATGCAAGCGCGTTTGGTTCGTCCTACGGTTGGCGGTTTTGCCAAGAACAACGTAGAGGGCCGTATCTACTCGAAAGACCTCTATATTAAGAAGTAGCGCTCAAAACAAGTGATAAATATGAAGCCCCGAAGATGTTTCTTACGGGGCTTCTTTTTATTGCTAGCGAGTGGAGAGCTTATTCACGAGCATCGCCACTCGTTTGCCAAGATACTCCGCCGTTGCAACATCTGAGGCATGCAACTGGCCGTCTTCACCGCCTTGAGCAACAATGCCACCTTGCACACCATATCGGTTCAGGTTCTGCTCGCCAGAATTGCTGATCTTATCCAATCCGACCCACATCATGCCATGCTGACTAGCGAGCGTTTGCAGATACTGCAACGTCATTGACTGATCACCGTTCATTGCTCCACCACTGGTAAAGCCAGCCGCGATTTTGCCCGCCCATTTTTGGTAATACCAAGATTCACTGCTTGCATCTGCAAATGTTTTAAACTGCGCTGCTACGCCGCCCATATAGGTCGGTGAGCCAAAGATAATCGCATCGTACTCAGCAAGTTCATCCATTAGGCTAGGGTTCACAAAACGTCCCTCAATAATCTCACGGCCTTCAATACGGTGAGAGAGGATCTCACATTCACTTTGTTGCTCAATGCCTTGTTGTTCAACGCCTGCGGCAATCGCGCGAGCAAGCTGACCAGTAACGTCGGTTTTTGAGAAATAAATAATCGCAATTTTGGACACAATGGTTCCTTTTTCATTGTTGATGTTGAATCGTGCGAATAAGGCTAAAACCTCAAGCTTAGTTGAGGTCAAGAGATGGTTTGAAATGAGTGAACTAAATGTTTGCTGATTGATTTCAGTGTTATGAATGACATTCTTTCACATTATTAGTTAGTCGTGTTTTTATGGTACTGATGATTGGTTATTATTGCTCATGACTAATTTAATGCATATTGAGAGGCTTAGTTTGAGAAAAATTATTTTATTGCTTTGTATTTTTACATTACCTACGTTCGCAGCTTCAGGGCCCAATTATTTGAGTGGCAAGATAAAAAATCTAACAGCTATCCAGGATGGAATATTAATTATGCTAGATACAGGAGTACCTGAAAACTGTGAAGGGACTCCTTATGGCTGGATGTTGATAAAACAAGAATATACAGCGATGTCGTCAGTCGTTTTAGCTGTGTGGGCCGCAAATAAAAAATCGGGAACAGTATATACGTCAGGTAGGCATAATGGCGTTGGGTATTGCATTGTCAATCAGTTCGATCCTGCTAATTGAATGAGGGGGATACTATGAGAAAAATATTGCTTTCAATTACTCTTTTACTTATGTCTGCAAAAGCTATTGCTGATATTGAGGTTGTATCCAAAGTCGTTCCTAGAAATCTCCATGTGTATGACTTCACAGGTAATACTTTTGTGGATCTTAAAGCGCATGGGTGTTCTGGTTCTAGGTATCACTTGAGTCCCAATCATCCCAAGTATGATGCTATTTTCTCAGTGCTTTTAGCTGCTCAGTTGGCAGAAAAAACAGTCTCAGTGCGATATGATGGTTGTGTGAATGGTAGTAATGCTCAAGGGAGTATTATTGGAGTTTACTTAGATTAGTTGTTAAAGCCGTTATTGTGGAGTTCGTGAGATATAGTTGGAAGAGAGCTAAATATAGCTCTCCTCTAAAGGATTCAAATACGGATGTGAGCTATTTTGGGGAACCCCTCTAAACATTCGCCTGAGCGGATTACTAAAGTAACGGGCTTATCGGCTACTCTAGAAGATAACAGCATAGAAAAGTTTTCCTTAGCGAATTGATGATTTTGAGGAAGTATATATTGGTCATTACGTTTACATATTCCTTTTGTGGGTGTCATGTTCTCTAGAGCAACTAAGAAGCCCGAATGACCTTGCCAGTTGTTTATCCACTTTATTTTCCCAAATACTGTAATATCGGAAGCAAAAGTAGAAAATGTGGCCAGAGAGAGGGATAAGATGATGATCCGTAACATGTTTAGTTCCTTTAGAATTATTCAGACAGGTAGCTGGCATAAGCAATTGGTACTGTAACTCTCCAAGGGCTAAGCCCGCAATTTAAAACCCAAAAACCTATAGGAGTTTTAGTGGTAAAAGCAGTCAAAGCCATGCTGTACATCTCTTTAAAGCCGGGTAAGTCCTTGTCCAATTTCACAAGGCCTGAACGTTCACAGTTTTTTGTGTTAGCAAACTTGGAACTAAAAATATAAACATGTCCACTTTCTACCTGTATCTTACTAATAATTTGTTTTGATGTGTTCGCATATGAGTTAAAAGATAGTAGTACTATTAGAATAAACATTATATGTTTCATATTTTGATCTTTCTTTTTAATGGTTGATTAAATTTGAATTTCTACGTTGATTTAGTGATCCTTACCCAGGCTACAATAGATCTTAGTTCTTCACATGATTCGGTATCATGGAATGCCAAATTTTTATCAGTTGTAAAAGCAGCTAAAACAAGTGAGAACTTTCTATTTGCAACAGCTTCATTTGGGCTTTTTACTCGATATAAATTACTACCACATTGATTCTTGATAGTAGATTTAAATTCAAAAACAGTTGAGTCACTATCAAGCTGATAAATATAATCTATTTTACTTTCAAGAACATCTTTTCCAGCCGTTGCTGATGCAGTAAAAAATAATAAAAACAATATGATGTACTTATTCATTGTTCTAACCTACACGATGAACTCTTAAACGTTCACCAACACATGAATCTGAGTTACTGTCTTTATCATAACCAATATTAACCACCTCCTTCATCGAGTATGTGGTTAATAATCTAGACATTACTAGTTGGCGGGACTCAGATGAAATAGCAGGATCAATTGCCATTAGGTCAAAATTAGTACATTTTGGATGGCTGGTTGGCATTCCTTCTACTCTTATTAAAATTAATGTGCTGCCAGGGTAGGTAAGTACACTTGTTACTTTACCCTGAAAGTTCGCTGTATATCTTGCATGCACAATAGCTGGCAATAAACAGACACATATCAGTAATATTTTTTTCATATAAAGTCCCCAAAAGTATAAATTACTTTTTCGTTAATTGAACTGTCCCGATGGTTTCACCATCTCCCCATCTTTCACATGAGGATTTTCCTGTGATAACTACTTTTGAATCTGACATGTATGCAGATAACAATAAGCTGAATTGAGATTTACCATACACACTGTGCTCATCTTTTATCATCCAGTAATTGTTCTTAGCACACTGTGGTTTCTCAGTTCTTTCTCCTTCAATATAAAACCAATGTAATCCATCATCTCGAACTAAAATATGTGTAACTTTTCCCGTTTGACTACTTGAAAAGGCACAGAAACTAGCTGAGAGAAGAAAGATAAAAGTAATTATTCGCATTGAAAATATCTCAATATTATTTGTCAGCATAAATCATTATGTCGGTATCTGATGCTTTGGATGCTAACAACATTGAAAACATCCTATTTCTGGCTTCTGGTACCAAGTCCTTGCTGATCGCAAAAATGGTTTTGTTCGAGCATTCTTCAACTTCTTGTCCTGACGACGTAAGTGCCACTAAAACAGTGTTTGTTTTTGAATAGGTTACGATGCTTTCAATTTTGCCAGAAGTACTAAGCCAAGCTGCCTGTGAAAAGCCAGAGAATAACATTAGCAATATAATGTATTTAAACGAATAAATACTTCGACTAATAATTGACATATCGAATAAATACCTCTTGCCATGATTCAAACGAACTGCAACTTTCTGGTACATTGTCGCCATCAAAATGCACACGGGTTATTGTTTCCCCTGTAGAGCGAGCGCTTAAAAAAATTGAAAAGACAGCTTTGCAGGTGTCTGGGCTCATTACACGGTTTGGCTCACCAGCTACTTTCCAGTCGGAGCCGGGATTACAAAAGAAAACTGGTGTATTCATGGAGCTCAGTTTTACCATTAATCTATTGTTTCCATGGTAAGCGACTTGATCTACTTTTCCTGAACAAATCAAAGATCCAGCGGTAACCGTTGTTGGAAAAAGTAAAAAGAGTGACATTAATAATTTATTTTTCATAATCTATTCCGATAACCAAATGCGATCGAATTTAAGATAACCGTGAGTTGTCCCTCGCATTTGTATTGTAACTTTTCTTTTAGATGCTTGTGCTGCCAGAGCAGTAGAGTAGAACAACTTAGCAAATTCTGGGTTGTCATTTACTTTGTACGCAGCAGCGCTTGTTTCTGTAATGGATAAACCAGCTTTGGATGGTTCTGAGAGGTTAATTGGCTCATCAAAATAAATTAAAATGAGATTTCCACTATTAATGTAGATCCGGTCTACCGTTCCAGTGTAACTACAGTATCCATTGTAATTTGGCGAACAAGTAGGTTTTGCTGCAATAGATGGAAAGGAAGTTATAAAAAACAATGATATGAATAAAATACTTGATTTCATATGCTATTACTCGTTGTTCATCATGAAATAGTGAGCTTGTTGTGAATTACCATAACTTTTTATTTCGCTACAAGAACTTACGTTATAATATTGCATATTAATGGACTTCTTACTTGTTAATGCTGCTAAAGCAATAGAAGCCCAAGTCTTGCACGTATCTGGCTCTATATTGTGATGCTTGGTTGAAACGTTACATAAACCAATCGGATTAGGTGACCAGGTTGTGGAGATTAACAAAAGTCCATTTGACTCAACCCAAGTATGATTAATTGTTCCTTTGCAATGAATTGAGGAATAAGAAAATGTAGAAAACAGTAATGCTAATAAAGTAATTATGATTCGCATGGTGATTCTCTATTTAATATCTATTTGAACAGCTATTTTCGCTTCCACCCAATAATTGAACGATTATGTAGCCACTAGATGCAGATAACTTAACTTTTCCACTGGCTTCTTTACTTGAAGAGAAAGCAAAGCTTGAAAAGAAAAGAGGGATAATCATGGTGATTAAAAAAATTCGTTTCAAAATAGTTCTCCTAAGGTGAGCTGGGGGTATTACTTTCCGGAGG
Organism: Vibrio sp. M260121; assembly: GCF_036533715.1. Classification (NCBI taxonomy): domain Bacteria; kingdom Pseudomonadati; phylum Pseudomonadota; class Gammaproteobacteria; order Vibrionales; family Vibrionaceae; genus Vibrio; species Vibrio sp. M260121. Next base: position 143,667 of record NZ_JATABF010000003.1, read on the forward strand.
TTTTATTTACTTTGCATCCAACGAAGATCCTCAATGGTAGCATTCAAGGTACAAGTGCCTTCGCCTGATAACGTTACCTCTACACCACTCCTTTGGGCTGCTAATAAAGAGCTAAAAACGAGTTTTTCAGCCTCGGTTGAAGTGTCAAATGCGTAATCGAAACCGATTCGGTTAGTTGCACATTCTGTATTTGCTTTCCCCTTCTATATCGACAAAAACTAGACCTCTGTATACAGGACCATATTCCATTTTTGTTACCAAATCAGTAGAAACTTCTGCTCGAGAATCTAGTGGCATTACCATTACCAGCACGGCTAGAAGAGTGTGGACAAAATTGGGGCTAGTTTTCATTTCGTTGGCCAAATTTACTTTGTTCTCAAGGCGCAAGCGTACAGGCACTTTGTTTCTAAGCAAAAAGTCAAATATCAAAAATGTGACTGAGTTATATAAAGTCAACTTGATATTCATAAAAACATTCAATGTTATTCATGTTTTTGTAAATGTGTATTGAAATGTAATCATTGAGTTATTTATGATTTTCATACATTTATGCGATCAATGGATTGAGTGAGAAGAAACTTTGCTTTTTGGGTTCACGCTACAAACCATAGTTTTTACCGGTTCAGGATCGTTATGCTTTTGCGAACTTCAGTTTTAATACTTGCTTGTACTTTAAGTACCAGCTTGCCGTTGCTGTATCTGAGCTGAGGGATCGTCTCTTAGCTTAGTTAATCGGTTGATTGCTTATTCTAAAAGAGGCAATGGTGATGTTTTTGTCTCATTAGATAACAACGGCCAGCAGTGCACTAACGGTTATTACCTTGATAAAGGAAGCGCGGGCTACGACTCCGTTCTGAGTATGTTGTTGGCTGCTTATCAAGCCAAAACTCCAATAATCATATATGGGAATACATTGATGAAGTGGTCAGGCAGTGCAAGTCCCGTATGTGAAATCTATAACGTTGCATATCAATGACTTTGAGGTGAGAAATGCTTAAAAAGCACTCTATTACTGTTGGCTTATTGTGCTTAGTTTCCATTATGTTTGTTGCCTTTTATTTGAATATTCCTGCCTACAATGAGCAGATAAGTGAAGGTGTTTCTTCATCGAAATCAGAGCCAGAGTTAAACAATAAAGCGACTTCATTAAGCGATGAAGTCGCTTTTCCTTCCCCAGTTATCCAGCTTCAACAAACGATGGTTGATGGAATGATTCAAACATCAGAGCCATCCCTCCCTCTTATTAGGGGAGATTTACAAGCGTTTTCCGACGAAAACATTGATAAGAAATACCCATCACCCAGAGAGCTTGAGGAACTTGAAGCTCGGTTAAAACAACTCAAAAAACTACAGCAAAGCTTATCTCAGTAGAAAGGATTTAATGGTGTCTAATAATAAATACCCCTTGGTAGTTCCTTTTGTTTTTGTATCTATAGCTGCACTTTTTTTTATGTTGCCAGCCCATGCATTAACACCCAGTGACGGCAAAAAAATAGCACTTTCTGGAGATTATATGACCTCTGGCGGAGAGGCTACGTATACGTTACCAATTACCATTAGCCCAGGAAGAGCGGGTCATCAGCCAGATCTGAGCTTTAATTATCAAAGTGATTCTCCTAACAATATTATGGGGATGGGGTGGAGTTTAGGCGGGACTTCCTCTATTTATCGTTGTGGTAAAAATCTTAATACTGATGGCAATTGGGGAGGCGTAAACTTTGATTCTAACGATCGTTATTGTATAGATGGTCAACGCCTTATTGCCGTGAAAGGTGCTAATGGTGCGAATCTAACTGAGTACCGAGTTAAAAAAAATGGCTACGACAAAGTCGTCTCTTTCGGTCGAAGTGGGGACTCTGGACCCGAATATTTCAAAGTTTGGCGTACTGACGGTTCGGTTTATGAGTATGGAGTTACCGCCGATTCTCGTGTTGAGCTTCCAGAACAATCTCACGTCTATAAGTGGGCATTAAACAAAGTAACAGACTTAAGCAAGAATAATCACACTGATTATTTCTATAAAGAAGATGGCAACATTGGTTCACACCAGCTTAGTTCAATCAGTTATGTTGGTGGTAAAGTTTCGTTTGAATATGAATCAAGGCCGGATAAAACATCTCAGTACCTTTACGGAAGTAAGTTATCTCGAATAGAGCGCTTAGACAGAGTAGTCATTCATGATGCAGACCTAAACGAATTAGGTTCATACGACTTAAATTATGATGAGTCTAGAATAACAAAACGAAGCCTGCTTCAAGATATTAGATACTGTACTGAGGACGGTACGTGCAGTACTAAAGTGCTATTTTCTTGGAATCATAATTACCCTAAAGAACTCCACTATCCAACAGAGCCTTCTATTATTGGTGGCTCTACTGGCTCGGGTGTGCTGGTTACGTTAAATGGTCTAAAAGACAGGAAAGAGGCAGAAACAGATTTTAAACACATAAGCTTTTTTGATGTTGATCGCGACGGAAAAAAAGAAGTCTATGGCGCTACTCACAATAAAAAGGAAGAACGTTTTTTATTGCTTCCACCTTCAGGAGCACCTGAAGTGGAGTCTGCAACTTTTGATAAATACACCCTAAAAGGTAGCATTAATGAACCAGTGTTGAACAAACACCAATTTTCTTATAAAGAAGAATGTAAAATGGTGCCTTGGGGAAGTCGTGGGCACTATAAAAAAGTCTGTAAGAATGTTTTAACTGAAGGTCCTGAACCTAAGTCCTACATTCCTCAGTTAGATGGTGTGTTGGTAGACTATAGTAACCAAACGAATAAGTTCGCTGGTGATTTTAATGGTGATGGTAAGGAAACTCTTATTTCCTCGCCAGCAGGAAATTCTTACCCAATACTTGAAGTTCTAGACTTTGATTACGATGGTCTCGATGATTATTACGTTGATTACCGTGGGGAACTTCGTTTCTATCTTTCTTCTCAAGCTCATTCAGTGCTTCGTGTTTCGCCTGGATTCTATGTTCATGGACATCAGTTAGTTGATATTAATAATGACGGTTATGTCGACATTGCATACTTTAAGAAGGGGAATAACTCAGGCTCCTACCGTGCGATTGACTTTTTTATCTTCAATGGAAAAAACTTTGAGCACTCTTACACCACAAAGTCTTTTCCAGCAGAAAGTGTAAATAACAGCAAAGTTAAGTTTATAGATGATAATGCTGATGGTTACCCTGAGTTATATATCAATGGAAAGCGTTATTTAAACAAGTTTGGTGAGTTGCAGTTTGATGGCAACGGTGAAAGTGCGCCAGTAAATATTAAAACATGGGCTGACATCAATGGTGATGGTTTTATTGACTTCGTCAGCGAAAAAGAAAACGCTGGCGTTGATCCAAAACTATTTACTCATACCTCTTCACCCTACGCACTAGATAAGATTTCATATATTCAAGAGCAAGCTGTAGATTATGCCATCTCGTATAAGCCGGCCGCTGACCAGAGTGTTCATAAACAGAAACGTTACTTTGAATTTCCATTCGTGAATACCACTCCTCCTCGTTATTTGGTTTCTCAGGTAAAAAAGCGTCCTAAAGGTTACGAACAAACAACGTATACATACCTTTATGAAGGCGCTAAGTCTCATTACTTAGGTGGTGGCTTTCTTGGGTTCGCTACTATTACTGAAGTAGCAAATGCCGATGTCACGACGACAAAAGTGAGTAGTTATTACCAACTCGATTTAAAAACCGCAGGTGAGTTAAAGAGCGTAAATATATATAAGCAGAATGAGGGAGCAGATGCTTTCTCATACTCTGACGTAGACAAGGTTTCGTCTACCAGTTATCAATACAAAACGAATACGACAGGTAAAATTTATCAGGTTTATGCCGATTCAATTGTTCAATCTCAGTATGAAAAAGGAGCACTTCTAAAAACGTCTACCACATCTCGAACAATAAATAAGTTTGGTAGTGTTACCCGTGAAGAAACGAAGATTGTTAACGAGAAAAATAAGGCTGACACGTTTACTTCCCTCACAGAGAAGCTGTATCAATCCACGGGATACTCGACTACCAACCACGTCATTCACACTATTACTTCTAGTAGTATCTCTGATATGGCGACAAAATTTGCTACTTATCAAGATGGTTTTACTGCTTACTGTTCTGCATCCGGAAGCTCCGTTTACTTTAAGCCAAATGACAAATTTGTGTTGATTCATGGTGAAGTTGACACCCCTATTCTGGTGACGAAACACAATGAGTATTACCGATTTAATCCATCAAACAGTGACATCAATGATTTTAATGGCATTACCCACAAAAACGGCACTTTAGTACAAACTACACAGTCTGATTTTGAGCGTCAGTCGTTGGTAGCGTGTGGTCACTATACCTATGGCAACTTTACTGGTGATTTAAGCCCAGAATTGAGTACAACTTCTAGTTCCATTACTCAACTAATTACAGATACGGGTAAATCGTATTGGAAAGTCGGAGCTGTAAAACAAAGTACAACGACGATTACTGACAATCAGTCGGGATTATCTAAAAACACGGTTTTAGATTATGGATATACATCAAATGGCTTGTTAGCGTCCGTAAAAACCAGTGGCGGAGCATATGAGGCAGGGTCAGTCTCTGGTCGATATTTAACGACCGCATATCGTTATGATGGATGGGGGAATTTACTGTCAGAGGTTCAATCTGGTAGTGATTTGGCGACTCGCACTACTTCACATACTTATGATTCTCGCGGACTTAACCTGAAAACAAGCTCTAACGCGAAAGGACATACAACGACTTGGCACTATGATTCTCAAGGGCGTTTGAAGTCTTCTATTAGCCCATTAAAAGGTCGTACTACCAGTTATGACTATGATGCTTTTGGGCGAGTTGAGAAAGAAACACTGCCAGGGATCGGCAACATCAACAGCAATGTTTATCACTTAGCTAATGAATGTTCTAACGCGCTTGATACTACGGCAAGCTGTGTTTCCGCTAAGTCTGCTACTGGCTCAGATGTGGTCACTCATTATGACTACGCAGGAAGAGAGGTTCGTCAGCTTCATCGAGCTTTCGATGGCAAGTGGGTTGTGGTCGATACATCTTGGGATAGAAACGGCCGTAAGCTTTCCGTTACACGCCCTCATTTCCTATCCGCGACAACATCTGCACCTAAAGTGACATTTGAATATGACTTGTTGGATAGGGAAACTCGTAAAGTAGAACCTGCAAATCGTGGTTCGCTTGCGCTTTTTACTACCAATTATGATGGTTACAAAACTGAAGTTACGGATGCTAGAGGTTATAAACACAGTACTACACATAACGTTCAAGGACATATCATTCGTAAAGATGAGCCTTTGGGAGCGTATCAAACCTATGCTTACTACCCTGATGGAAAACTAAAGACAACGATCGATGCAGTAGGGAATGCCACAAGCATTAAGTACGATAACCTTGGTCACCGTACGCAATTAGATGATCCTGACCTTGGTCTTTGGAATTACCGTTATAACGCCATTGGCGAGTTAGTTTATAAGCGAGATGCGAACAGCGTTACTACTACTATTGATTACGATACGCTAGGTCGAAAGACTAAGCAGGTTGAGGGGGGAGACACTTCCCATTGGCGATATGATGAGCGTGGTGCATTAGGCACCCTATCATGGTTTAGTGGCAAAGGGCAGAGAACGGATTACTTCTATAACACCAAAGGCTTACTATTTGAAAAAGCTGTAACGGTTGGAAGTGAAATTTTCACCACTCAATACGGTTATGATAATTTTGAACGAGTTGGGCGTGAAGTTAGGCCTGATGGGCAAACCATATCTTCAGCATTGGAAAAGCCAGATAACAACCGATTAGCTGTCGAGTTTATCTACAACCAATATGGCTATATGTCAGCGGTTAGAAGCCCTAAAACTTATGCTGATGACGTATTTACTAGTGCGAAATTCCGTGAAGATATTCGTCAGCTTCTGAACGAGGCAATCAATCAAGCAAATGAGTATCTTAAGAAGGCAAGTCGTTATGCAACACAGACTTCTTTCTTTGAGCAAAAAGTTAACGAATACAAAAATAAAACGGTAGATGTTTATAACCTAGACGACTATTCAGCCAGCTTACTGAGTGGCGAGCATCGTTATAAACAATGGTGTGATAGCCTAGGCAATTGTTATCTGCGTCCGGCGACATGGGTGTTGTTGCACGATGATGTCACTATACCGCTCGATATTACTCTAGAGGGGGCAATCTACCAGTTAAATTCATCACTGAAAAATACATCAAATGGTATTCGTAAGCACAGCCTAACGGCGTCTACTATTTCAGAGAATGAGTTTAACAATCTTGCATTAAGCCAGACGGAAGACTTCCTGTTATCCGGAGATTACGACGGAAATGGTCAACCGGACATGATGCATCAAGGTGACATCTATTCTGCCAAAGCTGATGGCCGAGCAAGGGAAGAGCTGCTATTCGCTGCTGAAGACTTAGAGCAGGCAGCCAAGCTTGCGAACAGCTATTACAAACTTTATACCGATCTCGCTGCAAATATGATCGGCCTTTCAGAGAAAGTGGCGGAGTTGAGTGGCCTTTACTGTGAGTATGCGAATGCTCTAGGTGGGGACCATGTTAATGCATCACTACGCAATCAATGTGCGGATGATGGCAGTGTTAGTCAGGCAGATCACCTCGAGACCATTCTGACAAACTCGGAGCTCGCAAAGGTGAGTGGCAATAACGCCTATATCTACTATTGGCAACGTCGTGATACGGATGCGTACGGTCACACCTTAGCCGAGACGCTAGGCAACGGTTTAGTGAATACTTACGAGCATGACACCAGAACTGGCCGCCCTAGCGTTATTGCAACGCATAAAGGTAGTCAGGTATTTAATTCTGGTATCGCAAGTAGCACAGCGAGCAAACGAAATATTCGTTACCTTGGCTACCAATATGATAACCACAACAATGTGACTCAGAGATACGATGATCAGCTCGGCATTACAGATATCTGGACCTACGATGATTTAGATAGAGTCGAAACTAATACCATTGTGTTAGCAGACAAGACACAGCATGGTCTTAATAATCCAGATTTAGCCAGTGGAAGAACATACGGCTACGATAAGCTTGGCAATATAACCTACAAGTCTGGCATTGGCTCTTATCAATACAGTGGTATCAATGCTGGGCCTCATGCTGTCACTAAAGCAAATGGCCTGAACTACGGTTACGATGCTGTCGGTAATATGCTCAGAGCGTATAGGGATAACTCGACAGCAAGTGAACGGAGCATCGAATGGTCTGTGTTCAACAAACCAACAAAAATTGTACGAAATGGTAAAACTGTTGAGTTTTCTTACGATGCAAACCATCAGCGTTATCTGAAAAAGTCTTCTGATGGAACTGAAACCTTCTATTTCGGAAAGACTTACGAAAGGGTGAAAAACACCCACACAGGAGAGTTACAGCATAAGCACTTTATCTTTGCTGATGGGAAGTTGATTGCGTTAAATACGCAAACAACAGATACCAACAATAAACTTAAAGATAAGCAAATTCGTTACCTTCATTATGACGCGCTTAATTCTGTTGATATGGTCACTGATGGTTACGGATTAGTTGTTGAAAGACGTAGCTACGATACATGGGGTAAGCAGCGTAACATTGTTTGGCAAAATGGCGGGGCCGCTGAGGTTATTCAAGAGGCAATAACAAATCGCGGTTATACAGGGCATGAGGAGATTGCTGAAGTAGGCCTTATCCATATGAATGGCCGAGTTTATGATCAAGAGCTTGGACGCTTTCTAAGTGCCGATCCTTTTGTACAGGCACCATATGTTACAGCTAGCTTCAACCGCTATTCTTATGTTTGGAATAACCCATTAAAGTACGTTGATCCCACAGGTTACTATATCCCTAAAGGTACCGATCAAGACAAAGATGCAAATGGAAACAGTACAAATAGAGAAAAAGAGCGCAATGATTATAGAAATGGTCAGCGTGAACGTGATAGAAAGCGCCAAGAGAGAGAAAATCGAAGTCTAGCAGTCTCAGAAGAGGGAGATATTGCGGAAGAAGACACTGAAGTTGGTTGGTTTGGTGCTTTCGTTGCGGTTGCTACTTTTGCTTATGAAATGTCGCCGATTGCCACCGCTGTTGATGTTATAGACGGTACAATTCGTACAGCTCAAGCCCTTGCTGCTGGAGACTATACAGTAGCTGGTGAAATTGCACTTAGTACTACGATAGGTATCGTTGGTAAAAAGGTTAAAGCTACTGCTAAGTTGGCGAAGCTTGTTACAAAGAGTGAAGGGCGTGGCCAGCAAGTTGGAAACATGATAAAAACGGATGGCTCAACTACGGCTAGCTCAATAAAAGCAAAAGCTGAATCGGTAGGCTTTACTCCTAGTCAGACCGCGAATGGGCCTTTGAAAATGGTTGATGAAAATGGAGTTGCCCGTGTGACGATTAAAGGAGGAAGTAAACGTGCACCGGGTAGCGCGAATCCTCATGTTGAGCTTAAAGACTCTAGTGGGCAAAGGGTAAACCCTGCCGGCCAGTCTGTAACGAGAAAAAGCCCAGAAAACCATACTCCGATAGAAAATGATTTATAGTATGAACAATTATTTTGAAATTAACTCCCTAAGAAATATCTATCTTGAAGATTCTTTCGTTTTAGGTATTACAGAAAAGAACAATGAAATTGAATATGAAGTTGAGTTCGTATTAAATGAAAGCCACCCGCTTTATATTCCGCCGAAAGAAACAGAACAATACTGTTACCAGAAGGGTTTGTTATTGTTTAAAGGGGTTTCTTCTGTAACTTGGGAGGAGAGAACGAACAAGTTTTCATTTGATAAGAATGATGAGATTGATTACGGAAATATAGACTGCTTTAGCGTTTCAGGCAGCCACTTTTCATTGAGCGGTGATTGGGGAGCCTTGAAGTTTAAGGCCGATTCTGTTGTCGTTGTTTTCAATTAATAAAGAACTTTGTCGTTGCACTTATTCATGTAGTAAGTAGTGCATCGATGCATAGGGTATTGTATGTGTAAGAGTGTTAGTAGTCTTGGTCCGACTTTTTAAGGTATCAGCTAATGACAAGAAGAATCGTGTTTTCGGAGTTTTTCAACACAATGTCATTCTGTAATGACAACCACAATTCGCCCTCAATGTGTAAACATATTTCAAAACTAAACATAACCCACGAAAAGCCGATGTAGATACATCGGCTTTTTCGTGGGCTATTTCTTTCTGCGGGTATAAATGCGTGAGGCGGTTTTGGGCTCCTCAGGCTTGGCTTTTTCTTTTGCCAGCTTTAAGACCGCTTTTTGTAGCATCAAATTGTTTGGGTAAGTGATTAGGTTGCTGTTGTCGTGCTTGATCAGCACATGGAACATGCGGATTTCCTGAATCTCACCGCTGATGTCTTCGTCTTTATCCACTACTTTAATTCGGTCACCGACGCGGTATGGGAAGACAAAGAAGATCAGAAAGCTTGCTGTGATGTTACTTAGAATCGACCACTGTGCGATGAAAGCCACCCCCAATACCGCAAAGATAGACGATAGGAAGAGTGACACATCGCCATAACCAATGCCGGTTACGATGGCGAAAAGCGAAGCAAACAAAAACAAGAACGCGACGTTGAAGCAGCGCTGAATAAAGCTCAAGCGCGCTTTGTTTACGCCTTTAGTTTCTGCCAAATTTAGGATCGCACGGTTGGCGATTTTCTTTAGCAAGCGATAAGCGATCAGAATGATGACGCCCATCAACACTTTATAACCGATAGAGCCAGCCGTGAAATACTGACTGATTTGCTCTAAATGCATCCAATGATTCATTTCTTCAACTCGAGAATATTAAGAAGGCGCGTGTTATAGCCGATTTTTGCTCGCAAGTAATTAACTATTTTAGATGCCGAGGAATATTCGTGTTGAACAAATTTTGACCGACATCTCAGTTCCGAATTGAGAAGAGATGAACTCTGATATCTGGTGCGTTGGCTGCTGCTAATCTAGAAACGTAACTTACGAGTGTTATGGAAAATGGTAGGGATGCGATGGAAGAAGATGAAAGGGCAATCATGGGATTAGTGGTTATTGTCGGCTTTGTGTTGCTTTGGATATTCCTCGAAGAGTTTGGCTACTTTGGATTACTGACCATCAATAAATAAACCCCGCGAAACGCAGTGTTCAACGGGGCTTTGATTTTCTTTTTGTGCGGTTTTAGCTCACGGCGCGAACTTTACCTTGCTTCAAGTCATTCAGCACTTGAGATTTCGGACCATCAGCAATCACGCTGCCTTTTTCCATCACAATCACACGATCAACAATGTCGAGCATTGAGGTTTTGTGCGTAATCAAAATCAGCGTTTCACTTGGCTTTAACTGCGCTAATTGATGCTTGATGTGCATCTCTGAACGGTTATCCATTGCACTGGTTGGCTCATCCATTAAGAGCACTGGAGGACGACCCAAGAACGCTCGTGCAATCGTCACAGCTTGACGTTGACCACCAGACAACATGCCGCCACCTTCGCCCACTTGGCGCTCTAGACCCGCAGGATCTGATTGAGTAAAGGCGGTGACACCAGCACGGTTGGCGGCGTCTAAAACATCGCGATCATCGGTGAGCGGACGGCCTAGGGTAATATTGTCGCGAATAGAACCGAAGAACAGATTCGAATCTTGCGGTACACAGCCGATATTGCGTCGTACGTCCACGTGGTGAAGTTGCTCGATGTCAGTGTCATCAATACGCACGTGACCCTCTGTCGGCTTGTACAGGCCCATTATCAGGCGTTCTAGTGTGGTTTTACCCGAACCAATACGACCGATGATTGCGACTTTTTCACCTGGATTAATCGTTAGGCTTAAATCACGAATCGATGCCACAGGCGCATCTGGGTAATGGAAGGTCACTCGGTCAATCTCAATCTTACCTTGCACGATAGGACGGTGAATGTAGCGTTTCCCTTCTTCTTGCTCGTCTGGCATTTCCATCACTTGGTTAATGATGGTCATTGAAGACTTAGCTTGGTTGTAGCGCGTAGACAACAATGAAAGCTGAACCATAGGACCAATCGCTCGACCACTTAGCATGGTTGCAGCAATCAAACCACCCATAGTGAGGTCCCCATTCGCAATTAAGTACACGCCTAAAATGATCATGCCGACGTTACTACTTTGCTGCACAAAACCTGCTGCATTTTGAATACTGTCGGTGATACGACGGCTCTTGATGTTCCAGTTTGCCATGTGTGCAACGGCTTCTTCCCAGCGGTATTGGAATTGGCTTTGTGCACTCAGCATTTTCACCGTTTCTAAGCCAGATAAGCTCTCAATCAAGTTAGCGTATTTCTGTGAAGCAAGACGTGAACCTTCTTCAATCGAGCGGCGCAATGGACCTTGGATCAACGCGGAGTGAATCATCAGAATCACCACGCCCACCATAGGCACGAATACTAAGTCGCCAGCCATTAACCAGATGATAATCAGGAAGAGAATCGCGAAAGGTAAGTCAATCAACGCACTTACCGTGGCAGAGGTAAAGAATTCACGAATGGATTCAAACTCTTGCAAGTGGCGAGCAAACGCACCCACAGAAGGCGGCTTGGATTCCATACGGATGCCCATCACTTTGCTAAACAGCTTAGAGGAAATCAGGATGTCGGATTTCTTACCTGCCACGTCGATGAAGTAGTTACGCAGTGATTTGAGCAAGAAATCAAACAAGAACACCACAAAGATACCGCTTGCCAACACCCATAGCGTCTCAAACGCGAGGTTTGGTACTACTTTGTCATACACCAAGCGAGTGAACATTGGTGCAGCGATAGCAAAGATGTTGATAAGGAGAGAAGCGATAAGCACATCGCGGTAGATGCGTTTAGATTGCCACAAGGTTGACCAAAACCAGTGACCTTCTTTGGTTTTGAGCACTTCGGGAGAGCGCTCGTCATAACGGAATTGCTTTTTAACTAAAAAATAGCGACCAGTGTACTGCTCAAGTAGGTCTTCTAGAGGAATGGAGATAGGCACCATTCCGCTTTCTAGGGTGGTGATTTCAGCTTCTTGCTTCTCAACGTTAATGCTATTGAGAACGCAAGAATCACCACCTTTAAGAAGTAAGATAGCCGGCAGAATTAGGCTAGAGATCTTGTCTAAATCTGCACGGTTTTCCTTGGCAACCAATCCGGCCCTTTCCGCCGCTCTTGGTAGCAGAAACGGGGTAAGCTTGCCATCAGAGAGCGGAAGACCGTTAATCAGGGCTTCCGGTGAGTTGGCTAGTCCGTAGTATCGGCTAACGTAAATGAGCGAGTTCAGTAAAGGGTCTTTCATCCTTGGTATACCTTTCTTATTCCTTGTCGACGATGAAGCCTTGGAAGACTTCCACAAAGTGTTCGGTTAGGAAATCCAACTGAATCTGTGTTTCAACACGAGATGCGATCGTGGTAATACCCAAATTATGAGCAGTACGTGAGATCGAAGTCAGCGTGAACTTCTGCTTCTCGTCGTGCAAGTTGTGCGTGAATAGGTAATCCAGTTTTACGTAATTCGGGCGGAATTCCTGAATGTACTCAAGTGACTGGAAGTTACGACCATAGTTATCAACACCGAACTCTGCACCAGTTTGACGAATCGCGTTACACAGCAGGGCTGTATGGTGCGGATGGTCAATGAAACACGCTTCTGGAAGCTCAAAGTGAAGCATAGGTGCAACTTTCGGGTGCTTCTCTAGCATGCTGGTGGTCCAACGAATGAACGATGGTTGAGACAAGCTGCTTTGTGCGATGTTGATTGCCACTGGCTCTTTTAGCTCGCCGCTTTCTAACATCTTGATCATCGATTCAATAACGTATTGGTCGAAGATGTTGGTTGCGTCTAGCTGCTCAAGAGCAAACAGGTATTGGTTCGCACGGTAGGTCTCGCCATCTTTTTCGATGCTTGAGAACACCTCGTTGTGGAACACTTTACCCCAAGTATTCTTCGCAGACTGGAAGCGGAATTTAATCCAATCGCTGTGAATCGCTTCTTCAACCAGCGCTTTCCATTGCTGTTTACCCATAAGGTTAGAAGTGTTTTCACCACCCACGAAGCCGTACGCTTTGTCTGGTTGCGCTTTCGCTTTCGATAGCGCGTTATCCACCATTGATAGGACTTCAGTACGCGTTTTCTGATCTTTACTGTGTGCCACACCCAGTGAAGCTTTTGGCTTAGCAAGGCCGGTTGGGTCGGTATTCAAACCGTTTACACAGTTGACGATGCTGTCAGCCAGAATGCGCAGTTCGCTCTCATCCATGTGCGGGAATAGAAGACCGAATTCGTCGCTTGACAGACGAGCAATGGTTGCTCCCGGAACATCGATGGTGTTTTTCAAACGTTGAGACAACTCTTTCACGTGGGCATCAGCGCGTTGGTAGTCTTTTGTCTCGTAGATGTCACCAATGTATTCAGCATGGAGTAGCGCGATACCCCCTTGCGTTTGCTCTGCCAGCCATTGGTCAACTTGGTTGATGTAGAACGAGCGGTTACCTAGCTTGGAGATTGGATCTAGGTAAGCTTGAGCACGCAGGCGCTGCGCCTCTTTTGCCTGTTCTTTAAATGACAGTTCGATTTGTGCCGACATCGAGTTAATGCCGTCAACAACTGCGATCAAGTCTTTGGTTTTAGGACGAGCCAGTGGGTCACCAAACTGGTTGTTAGCAATCTGGTGCATTTTCTTCACGATGGCCGCTAAAGGTTTGAGTGAGCGACGTAGGATGTAAGAAATCGCGACTAGACCCGCTAGGAAGATAACGCCAAATGCCGATAGCAGGCGAATAAAGCCTTGCCACAGTTGCTCGTATGCTGCGCCTGGGTGACTGATGATTTCCACCTCTGCAAGCTGCATCCAACCACTGGTTACCACACGTTTGTCGTGAATTGCCTTGAATAGATTCAAGTCGATAAACCACTGCGGAACGCTACTTGGCTTGACTGGGTACGAGCGTACGATTTGGTAATCCGAATCTAACGCGGTGAGACGTACGACAGAATAAGTACTGCCATCGAACAACGCATTAATCACAGATTCGACCGCGACCTTATCTTTGTCTTTCAGATAAGGTGCTAGCGCCAAACCAACGGTATTAATGGTGTTGTTGACCTCTGAACGTTGCTGCTGCTCTAAGCTGTCTCGAGTAGTGTTGAACTGGATTACGAATACTGATGCCATCAAGAGTATAAAGACCGTAACCATTCCCACTACAAGCTTCTTATATAGGGTCATGTTTTTCACTCGTCATAGTTAATTTTAGGTTTTTTTAACTGCAACTTACGTTCGCGCGAGCGTAAGTCATTCCAAAGGCTCAAACGTGAGGCTTTTCCTGCTAGCTCTCCAACGCCAGCAGAAGACTTCATAAGCCATAGGTTTGAACCGTTAAAACTGTATATCGGTAGCAAATCGCTACGTCTGGAGGCTCGAACAATCTCTGGGTTGAGGTTGTCGAGGATGAGAGGCTCCGAACTTGGGGTTGGGTAGTAAGCGAGTACCATGTGAAACTGATTCAGTTCGATGGCTTTAACGTAGATCAAACGCATCTTTGAATCCGGTATACCGAGCTCAAGTAGGGAAAAGTATTTGGCGATGGTAAAGTCTTCACAGTCGCCGGCATTACTGCCCAAGAACTCGAGTGGTGTCGCCCAGTAGTCTTTTTTACCCCACAGGTCTATATCGTCAACGAAGTAAAGTTGGTTAAAAAAGTCGTTAACGCCTGCAAGCTTCTCATGAGTCTCCAATGTTTTGAAAAAGTCGATGTTGTCTCGCCAAGTTTTCACGCGCATCCCAGCGCGCTCACCATAGACTGAAGTGACCGTATCGACCCATCGTTGTTCTTTGCTGTTTAACGCGTCGATTTGGAACGAAAGACAACCGATGCTGATTAATAATGTAACTTTACGCTTCAATCTGGGTGGCATATTCGACTCACATCACAAGTGTACTCTTCCAACGGGCTCGTCATTGAGAAATAAGTGCTTTCTATTTAACCACTTATCAACGCTAAACGACACATCGGGCATACCTTGCTGACACTTACTCCTTCAGTGCGTTGGTTTTGGCACTCAAAATTGGCTTGAGTAAGTATTCCAAAACGGTTCGCTTCCCTGTGATGATATCGACTGATGCCGTCATACCCGGGATGATTGGCAAGTCTGCATCTTGTCCAAAATTGGTTTTTTCTGTGCGCACGCGAACAATGTAGAAGCTGTTGCCTTCTTCATCTTGCGTAGTATCGGCACTGATGTGTTCCAATTCCCCTTCAAGTCCGCCGTACTTAGTAAAGTCGTACGCGGTAAATTTCACGATAGCGTGAAGATCTGGGCGCAAGAAGGCGATGTCCTTCGGTGCGATCTTCGCTTCAACTAATAAGGTGTCTTCGGTCGGAACGATTTCGACAATGTCCATACCGGGTTGGATAACGCCACCTACCGTATTGACGTTCAATGTTTTGATGGTGCCTGTTACCGGAGATACGACAACAGTACGATTTACACGGTCTTCTAGGCCAACCGCCGACTCGACTAAAGAAGACAGTTGGTCTTGAGTACTATTCAGTTTCTCTTGCTGCTCAGAGCGGAATTTCAACGCAACATCAATACGGTTAAGCATGGATTCGCGAATAGCGGATTTGAGCACAGGAATCTTCAGTTCACTAGAAGTCATTTCGCGGCGGGTATCGTTAACTTGACGTTGAAGTTTCAGCAGTTCGATACGAGGTACCACGCCTTCATCTGCGAGCGGTTTGGTGATATCCAGCTCTTTCTTCGCGTAACGGTAGCTCTGGCGCAGGTTGCTTACACGCGCTTGGATTTCTACCAAATCTTGTTGTTTCTGTTTGACTTGTTGGTCGATAACCGAAATTTGGCTACGCAAATTGTCCAAGTCTTCACGGTATTCCGCTTTTTGACGTTGGGTTAGGCGAGGTTGGTTTTCTTCTAGGGTTGGTGGGAAAGTCAGTTTGCCGTAATCCAGCACCACGTTTTGTTCCCAGTTGCTGTTATCAAACTCGCGGTTAACTTCCACACTGCTGATCGAGGCGGAAAGTTGTAGTACGGAAGCGGTTAAGTTCGCTACTTGTTGTTCACGTTCACGGAAGTCAGAACGAAAGCGGGTGTCATCAATCAGCAATAGTTGCTGACCTTTTTCAACTTGTTGACCTTCTTTAACTAAGATCTCTTTGACCAAGCCACCTTCAAGGTTTTGTACCACTTGGATTTGAGAAGATGGAATGACTTTGCCTTGGCCGACGGTGACTTTGTCGATTTGCGCCCAAGACGCCCAGCCAATGGCTGCAACAAAAAACAGCACCATGACCCACAGCATTAAGCGGGCGCTACTTGGCGTGTTCAGGAGCAATGCGGCGGTCTTGTCATCGACAAAGTCCAACTCATCGTTGCTAAGTTTGTTGTAGTTGTCTCGGCTCATCACATTCCTTGTTTATAAAGACGGTTTATCTTTTTGATCTTATTATTATTAGCCAACCATGTCAGCATGCTCGGCGAATAAAAATGTGTGAAAGGGGTAAGTGCCCCTTATTTACTGTGCCTTGAACTTTGTTTTGTCCAACTGATGTTTTTTTAGTTTGTCGTACAAGGTTTTGCGCGACACTTGTAATTCTAGTTGAACCTCTTTGAGTCTGCCTCTATGTCGTTGCAAGGCGTCAAACAACAAGCAATATTCAAAGTGTTCTGTGCGTTGAGTCATACTTTGGATTTCAATACTTTTCTCATTGCTCCAATCTTCCATACGAAACGCATCGGGTTTTAATGCTCTCAATTCCGCAAACTGTCGTAGCTGTTTGATATTCTCTGGCCAATCGAGTTCCGTGACCATTCTTACCTCATCAAGGCTTATCTGTGGAGGTTGCAGTTGGTAACGGCTGGCCGAGTGGCGCACAAAGTGTTTGTATAAAGGACCGATATCTTCTTTGCGTTCATTCAAATTTGGCATGCGAATCAGCATCACCCGTTCTTCTATTCCTTTATCGACGCTATTGGCTGCACCAAACACACGTTGTAATTTGGCATGCTGAAACAAGCATTGCCATTGCTTCGTCGAGATGTGTTCTGCGCTGTGTAAGTACAAACTACATTGGCTTTTGCCGTCTGTAAGATGATGTATGGCTTTGTCCAAGGCATCGAGTGAGAGTTCATATAAGTCCTCACCAGATGCGACAATCAGCTCACTTTCTGGTGTGGCATGAATGTCGTGTGCGAACTGAGCAGCAAGCCTTCGCCCTGTGCCATCTTCACCAACAAAAATCAGCGGCTGGTGGAGCGGTGCGCTTATTAAAGCACGGCGAATATCGACCATGGCTTGGCTGTGACCAATCATTTTCGGCCCAACATGGGTTTGCATGTCGAGTTCTTTCTTTAGCCATACGTTTTCTTGCAACAAGGTCAGCTTGTCACCTGCGTTATTGAGGGACTTGAGTAGTTGCTCTGTCGAAAACGGCTTTTCAAGAAAGTCATACGCGCCACTCTTCATCGCCTCAACTGCCGTCTTCACATCGCCATGGCCGGTTAAGACGATAAATTGAAAGTGACTATTTTTGCCAAGCAGGGTGCGCATGAACTCCAAACCGTTCATCACTGGCATGTGAATATCAGTAATGATCAGTGCTGGCGAGTTTGGGTCAATCACACGCAAGGCTTCGACTGCATTGGGAAAGCAAGTCACGTCGATGCCCTCAATCAACAAGGCTTGAGTCACGGCATCACGGATGTGTGGTTCATCATCAACAAAGAAAACAGGACTATGCATGTGAGTTTTCCTCTGCGCTATGAGATGGCACTAAAGGCACGCTGACCACAAAAGTCATGCCGCCAGATGGTTGAGAGTGCGTATCTATGGAATGGTTAGCGCTATGATTGTAAGCACTGAGTGAGCCTTGGTAGCTTTCCAAAATCCGTTTTGAAATGGTCAAACCTAATCCGAGTCCTTCCGGTTTTGTGGTGAAAAATGGGTCAAATATTCTTGCTAATGCTTGTTCTGACATACCTGGTCCATTGTCGGAAACTAAAATATCGCAGTTGGTTTCGTCGCATTGCACGGCAATTGAAATTTGTGGATCGATACAATGCCCCTCCATTGCTTGAGCAGCGTTGTGGAAGAGGTTGATCAGCACTTGTTCAAGCTCCACGCTGTGAATCGCTAACCTCACGTTATACTCGATGGTTGGCACTTTCAGTGTCACACCTTGCTTGATGAGTTTGCTGCTTAGAATTCTCGTCGCGTTGTGCACGGAATCGTGTAAGACCGCTACTTCGTTGTGTGGGTTGTCATCCGTTTTGCGTGTAAACACCTTTAAGCGTGCAATCACTTCGGCAATGGTGTCATTAAGAGAGAGCATTTTATCTAAGTTGTCTGTCACCATCGGGTAGCGCTCCATCACCATTAAGCGTTGAGAGTTTTCGGTGTAAGTGCGTAGCGCTGCAAGTGGTTGGTTGATTTCGTGATTGATGCTAGCGGATAGCTCACCAAGCAGCGCGAGTTTTGCCGCTTGAGTCAGTTCTTGTTGAGTCTGTTTGAGCTCTTGTTGGCTCTGCTCATATTGATGCACGGTTTGCTGTAATTTGTGGTTGGCTTGGCTGAGGATTAAGGTTCTCTCTGTCACCTTTTCTTCCAAATTAGCATTCACGTTCGCGAGGCGCGCCTTGTTGACCAGCGTTTGAAACCACGCCAAGGCAATTAAACCCACCAGCGCGTAGAGCAACAGGTAAACCACGTCCGCCTGCAATACCGCGGTAAGGACTTCTTGTTGGCTAATCAGTGCGACGACACGAAAGCCTTTGTCGAATAAGTTGGTCGCGTAAGCAAGGTAGTTAGGGGAAACCAGTAGCTGATTGTTCTCAAACTGCGTTGCGCCACTTTGCCCGGTCAACTCGCCTCGGTATTGCGGTAGGGTATCGCCATATTGTTGAGTTTGATTGAGTTCTTCTTTCGCAGCTTCGGATAACGGGAAAAGCGCGCGATAGCGCCAATCGGGCAAGTTACTCATGAAGACGACATCGTGTACACCCGTAACCAGCAAGCCGCCATCGTCTTGTGCCAATCGTTGTTCTAACTGCTCTAGGTTCACTTTAACGGTAATCACGCCTGCGACTTTGCCTTCAACCCAAAGAGGGGACGAGAAGAAATAGCCGCGCTTATTTGAGCGTACGCCCAGCGCAACATACTGAGCTTTCTCTCCATTTAGGGCGTGCTGAAAGTAAGGACGAAAGGCAAAGTTAGAGCCCACAAAGCTGTGGTCTTGCTGGTAGTTACTCGATGCGATAACTAAGCCGGTGTTGTCGTGCACATAAATGGTGTCAGCAAGGCTCTGCGTTAGCCATTCGGAAAGCAATTTATTGAGGGACTCAGAACGCTTACCCACTTTAACGGCTTCAAGTAATCTTGGGTCATGACTGAGTAGATTAGGAATTTGCTCAAACTTAGCCAACTCATAGTCGATCTCTTGTGCTACCTGAGAGGCTTGCTGTTTGAGATCCGATTGCCATTGCTGATGTTGGTACTTTGTCGCGTAGTGATGAGTTAAAATAAGCCCAACCATACCGATGGCAAACAGTATCAAGAGAAAATGGCGCAGGGCTTTAGGGTTCAGTAAGTTCACGATTGGCTCACCAGTTTTTAACGCCATGTTATCAAAAGGCATTTAACGATGTTGTGAGCCGCCGCGACAACGAGAAATCGATCCGCTTTTTAGAAGTAGTATTCTGCGCCGATAGAGAAGTAGCTGTCGTTTTCTAGGTAAGCAATGGGTTCGTTACTGGACATGGAGGAAAGATAGTAACCTTCTGCTATCCATTTCCAGTGTTCATTGATGCGCCCAGAAGCGGTCAGTTTGTAGATGGGTGAAGTTTGCTCTAAGTCGAACAACCCAGACAGCAAAAACTCGGTATCTTGGACATCATTCGCTTGCCAACGCAAACCAAGAAAAGCATCGTTGTTGTAGATAGTCGGTGGTGCGTATGTATCCCTATTATCCCATGCGTATTCGACAATTAAACCGAGAGTGCCTTGGCTAAAGGAAAAACCGTACACCGAATATTCAAACCCTGTGACTAAGGTAAAGTAGTCACTGCCCTCCCCAGATTTAAACGTCCCTTCCCATTTGAGCAAGAGGTCACCTTGCGTCCATTGCAATTCAGTTCCGAGCTGGAATATTCGTGCGTATGAGGCTTGCCAGTCATTAGGACGTTCGACGAGCAAAGGTTCTCGGCTATTGCCGTAAAAAGCGCTAATGCCAACGTCTAATGCATCCTGCCAAAAGCTAATCCGTATCGCGCTATCGAGGGCGTTCTCTCCATCAGAATAGATCGCATCATCGTCGACAGGCTTAATCAGGGTTCGCCGTTGATCTGGTTCTCTAAACTTACGAGGCTGGTGGAATGGCAATAACAGCATTTGCACATCTCCCCAGTCAGGCAACCAACGCGCTTGAAGCATGGGTTGACCCATTTTCTCTTCATACCCCAAAGCGATGCGTCCATCATATTGATTTACTACGTTGACGGGTTGGTAGACTTCAGTGACACCCCAGTAAACCACACCATAGCCAAGCAGCCATTCGATCGTTTCTCCTGCATAAGTGATATTGGCTTCGCGCAGATTGATGAACCCTTGTTCGGACTGAAACTCATATTCCGCATAAGGACTGAAGGTTGCTGCCCAGCCAGAATCGTTCCACCACAGTAGACGAGGAGCAATAAGAGCTCGATTGGCGAGTGTGTCACAGCATTGCCCCGTTTGTGCCTCGTCTTTGTAGAGGTCTGCGGTTAACCCAACAAAGCCTTCCGTTTGCCAATCGGCAAATCCTGCCGATGAGAAGGAAAGAGACAAACTGGTGAGTAGTAAGGTGCGCGCTTTCCTCATCAGTTGTGCCTGTATGCGTTACGGAGTTGTTTGGGCTCAAACTGGCTTTGTGGAACATCCACACCTAACGTCATGTTTTTCCATGACAATGAAGAGGAGCGCTTGCTTTTTAAGTTGTCCATTTGAGCGAACTTCGGACGCCAGTAGCGCTGGTTATGTTGCTCATAATCGGAGAGGGTTAGCTGCTTAAACAACGTGCCTTTTCGGTCGTAGTATTCGATTTTTCGTGGTTGATAAATGTCTTGATCAATCCAAGCGACAAGTTTTGAGTAGCCCGAATTTTCGTAGCGAGGGAAGCAAGCCAACAGCCAGTAACTTTGCCCATCTTGTGTTTTTTCTTCGATGAGTTCATAGCGATATTTGTCCAATTCCCACGAACTCATGTCTTCATAAGCAAACTCACTGCCCATAAATGGCCCTGAACGATTGTTAGACGAAATGCGTTTAACCCTTTTGATAGAAGGCAAAAACAGCCATTGATCATCCGCTTCAATGGCGTGGCTAAACGTAAGTAGGGCGGTACCAGCAATGTCTCGTGGCGCTTGGAAGTAAGTGATGATCTTATCGCCATCGTTCTCTTGCTCGATACCTTTGATCGTCAATTGTCTGCGTACCGTGTCGCCATTGGCTGCGACGATCGACATTTCCACGTCCGATGTATAGGAAATATATCCAGTATCTCGGCTGATCATTTCCTTTGCTACATCGAACCCGGAGACATCCTCAGCGGCGGCCGTTGCTGAGAGTGTCATGAGCAATCCGAAAAACATCCTCATAGTTAACTCCTTGTTGAAGGACGAGTTTTGTTGTGCAAGTTACAAGAAATCAGACAGGGGTGAACCTGTACGAGTGGACAGTTTCAGCGGGTATTCGGACAGGATAAAAATAGAAACACAGGAGGTAGCATAAAAACTCCGCAACCAATGTGATTCGCACAAGGAGTATTTGTTTTTATGGAGCTTAATCTTTCAGGTAAGGAAATTAACGAGGTGGTCACCAGTATTGATGACATTTTGGGCCCCTCGGAACAGCGCTACTTCGGTGAAGGCTACAAGCGCACTCAATATGAATGCAACATCAATTACGACAAGGATTCTGCACAAGGATTAGTCAGTGTTGCGTATCGAACAGATTGGTCACAAAAGAAGACGCAATCTCGTCGGCCTCACCTTAGTACGATTGATGCATTTCTGATTGCTGGTCGTGTCTCCTACGCGATCATCAAGCGCCATTATAAGTTGTCAGCCCACCAGTCGTCTCAAGCGTGGATCCGCCACGTGTCGATTAAAGCTGGCGCAGAAGCGTTAGAGGATCTTGATGCGGTGCGCCTTTCTGCCCAGTTACTTGATACCAGCAGTTCACAGGACAGTTTGTTTGGCACCTTAACTCGCGTCAAAACCAAGCTCGACAGTATGGAAATTGAAGTGATCATCGATCATGAGGCGGAAGCGGATCACTCGCAATCTGTCGTGTCATTTTCGGATGACGATGAGTACTTCAATAGCGATTTCCGTTTGCGTCATTGCCACCTTGCGAACAACACCTTTTGTGACGCCATTTGTGCCGTCTCCAGTGACTTGCTGTTTCAATGCCCAGGCAAACCATCAACGGGCGCGATGGGGCATTACCCCAATGCATTGATGATGGTGGATTGGCTGACGTGTTTTGCTCAGCTGTCGCAGTTGGTGATGTATCGCCTCGATAAGTTGGATCGTAATGAGACTCACAACTTGTGGATGCGCTCTGTCACGGTCACAACGCCGTATCCCATCATCCCTCGTCGTAAACACACACTCACACTTCGCAGCATGAAGAATTCTTTAGTGAAAAAGAAAGGCTCTTCATGGCGACTTGCCACCGTAAACGGCTCGGTTTCCGGCCATCCAGAATTCAATCTAACTGCAAAACTATGCCATCAATTACCACAAGGAGAACCAGCGTGAAAATTGCCATTTCAGGAACGTACTCAACCGGAAAAACGACATTAACAGAAGCGCTGGCGATCGCGACTCAAGTTCCACGAACTCAAGCGCGCACCATGCGTGAGATTCTGCCAGATGCGGTGCCGGGTAAAACCTTAGAGCAGTGTAATCCTGCGGAGCTGCTGAACTTGGGGCTTAGTCGTTTGAGTGAGCGTGTTGTGAATGAAGAACGATGTGGTGATCGCTTTTTCTCTGATGGTTCTTGTTTGCATGAATGGGTGTATGGGGCTGCGCGCTTGGAAACTGGGATTAACCCAAATGACAGCGACTTGGTTTTGGCTATGAAAAGACTGATAGGCAAACCGTATGCGTCAATTCACCGTGGTTACATTGATGCTTTTGGCAACGTTGCAAAGCGTCATGCGAAAAAGACCTACAGCAAGTTTGTGCACCTGCCGATTGAATTTGATTTGGTGGAAGATGGCCACCGTCCTGTGTCTGAAAGTTTTAGAACGCTCTCCAATGATCTTCTGCTCTCTACTGTGAAAGAGCTCAACATCCCTTACATCACGGTTGGCGGTGATTTGCGTCATCGATTGATTACCATCGCGGAACACTTCGAATTGCCTTTATATGTTGACCCAGATGAGGCGATCGAAAAAGCGGTGAACAAGGTGAAAGCAGAGGCGATAGAAATAGAAAACCACCGTCTGTCTGTGTTGGCGACTCAGCAGGCTTAATTCAAAGGAAGTCTCGAATAATGAAAAAATGGACAAAACCCAGAGCCTTGCTCGCCCTTGTGGGGTGGCTCTGCATCATGGCCCTAGCGTTTGTTGGCTTAGGGAAACTCGGCTTAAACAATGACTATAAAGTGTTCTTTAGCGACGACAATCCAGATTTGATCGCGTTTGAGAGCATCGAAGAAAAATACAACAGCAATGACAGCGTATTGATTGTCTTGCACCCGAAATCGGGCGATGTCTTTCGGGAAAATGTGCTGAAAGCAGTCATGGAACTGACGGAATATGCGTGGCAAACACCTCACTCATACCGTGTAGATTCTTTGACCAACTATCAATATACCCATGCTCAAAATGATGATCTTATCGTCGAAGATTTTGTGAACGCGAACCAACTCAGCAATACCCAGTTACTTGCGGAGAAGAAAGCGTATGCGCTTAAACAAGCTGAGTTGGTTAATCGTTACTTAGCTCAGGATGCGAACTCGACGGCGATCAATGTGTTGGTGCGTTTGACGACGGAGGGCCAGTCCGAAGAAGTGCGTGAGATCGCGCAGTTCTGGCAAGACAAGATTGCTGAAACTCAGACACGTTACCCTGACGTGCAGTTTTATCTCACTGGTCAGGTGATGCAAAATGACGCGTTTGGTGAGGCGACACAGCGAGATATGGGCAGTTTAGTGCCGGGCGCATTGCTGCTGATTGTCATCGGCACGGGCATTTATCTGCGTAGCTTGTGGAGTTCGGTGGTAGTGACATTAACCATCATCTCTTCAATCTTCATCGCGCTTGGTGCTGCAGGTTGGCTCGGCATGGCAATTACCTCTCCTTCTGCATCTGCACCACTTATCATTTTGACCATGGCGGTTGCCGACTGCATTCACTATTTGCAAGGCTATAAACACGCGCTGAACAAAGGCGAAACCAAGCTGGTGGCTTTGCAGCAATCGATGGAGAAACATCGTCTACCCATTATTCTGACCAGTTTGACTACTGCGGTTGGTTTCTTGTCGATGAACTTCAGTGACTCTCCTCCGTTTAACGATTTGGGCAACATCACCGCGATGGGCGTGATTGCTGCCATGTTCCTGACGTTGTTCTTGGTTCCGGCGCTTTTGGCCGTGTTACCAGCAAGAAAGAGTAAAGTAGTGAAGCGCGCAGGGCTTGCCAAGCCACTTGAAGCCATCGCTCGCTGGGCCATGGTGAAACCTGGATTAAAGATCGCCGTAGTTGTACTTGGTGGTGGCGTCATTGCTGCAAACTTGGTTCGAAACGATATCGATGACACCCTGTTTGAATATTTCGATGAATCTTATGCGGTGCGCCAAGCGAACGATTTCACCTACGCTAACTTAACGGGTGTGGCGAGTATTCAATATGCGATTCGACCAGAACAAGGCGAACTGATTACCTCTCCTGATTTCCTGCATAAGTTGGATCAGTTTGTTCAACAGGCTCGCCAAACCGAAGGCGTGTATCACATTCAATCGCTGACTGACATCATGAAGCGCTTGAACAGCAGCTTGCATAACGATGAAGCGGGTGAATATCGTCTCACCAGTGATCCTGAGTTGTCTGCTCAAACACTTTTGCTTTATGACATGTCGCTTCCTTACGGATTGAACCTCAGCAACCAAGTCGC
Source organism: Vibrio sp. M260121 (assembly GCF_036533715.1). NCBI lineage: Bacteria > Pseudomonadati > Pseudomonadota > Gammaproteobacteria > Vibrionales > Vibrionaceae > Vibrio > Vibrio sp. M260121. Next base: position 168,862 of record NZ_JATABF010000003.1, read on the forward strand.
GTTGGATAAAAAAGAACTGCGCGTTATCGTGACGGCGAAGAAGATGTCGTCCAATGATTTGATTGCTCTGGAGTCGACGTTACGCAGCCAGTTGTTAGGCTTATTTCCTGAAAGTAGCATTAGTCCTGGAGTGAGTGCTGACATTATGTTTGCGCACATTGGTTATCGCAACAACGTGAGCATGTTGACGGCATCTGCCGCGGCACTATTGGTGATTTCCTTCCTTATTGGTTTGATTCTGCGTTCCGTTCGCCTTGGTGTGATTAGCATCTTGCCAAACATCTTGCCGGCTTCCATTGCCTTTGGTTTGTGGGGACTGAGTATTGGTGAAGTTGGCTTGAGTCTTTCCGTCATTGCGAGTATGACGCTAGGTATCGTCGTGGATGACACCATTCACTTGCTCTATCGTTATCACACGTCTCGTAAGGAAGGGAAGTCGGAAGAAGAATCGATTGTTACCGCCGTTCGAGAAACTGGCGTGGCAATCATAGGTACTACCATAGTCCTCAGTGCAGGCTTCTTTGTGTTGGCGAGCAGTTCCTTCAAGATGAATGCGGACATGGGCCTGATGACCGCAATCACCATCATTATCGCGCTTGTGCTTGATTTGTTGTTGATTCCTGCCTTGCTTAAAGTGACTGGGAAATCTGCCAAAGCAGCACAACACAAACCACAAACAGCCTAATTTACTGGCACTCTTGGCTTGTACCACTTGGCTTAGGATATTCGTCCTAAGCCTTTTTTAATCCTCGTACCAGCCTAACTCGATCGCTTTTGACACGGCATGCGTTCGGTTATGTACGTCCAACTTACGATAAATATTCTGTAGGTGGTATTTGACAGTACGTTCACTGATGTTGAGTAAGCGGCTGATTTCCCAATTACTCTTGCCCAGTTTTAACCAAGGAAGCAATTCACATTCTCGAGTCGTTAGTTGGCTCTCTGGAGTAGGGAGCGTTTCCACTCGGATGTTACGATCACAGACATAACTTGAAGCCATATAGAGGTGGGGCGTTAAAAGATACAACGCGTCGATTTCTTCGCTGGAAGGTTGGCGGTCACCAAACGAGGTGAGGTAAATGGCTTTCTTGTCGCCATGATATCCGGCCAGCAGTAAGCGCTTACCGTAATCTGGATGGGTATGTGAGTCCATCAGGGCCATGATGCCGTGATTGGATTGCTGTAATGCCGCGATTAATGGGTCACTTTCGGCGGTTTTTTTACTAAAGCAGTTGGCAAATTGATCGGGAGAGAAACCATAACAGACAGGGTCTGGAGCGTAATCATCACCGAATAAACCGAGGATACTGAATTCAAAATCAATTTCGTTTTGTAGTTCTCCAAACCAAGCATGAATAGCGTCGGAGCTTTCGGCGCACCTGAGCTGGTTGGAGAGTTCGAACAGTCTTAGCTTGTCCATAAGCATATGCCTTTCCTAGCAACGTTGTTTAATGTGTTGTGGTTACCCACTTTTATTATGCATGTCTTTTAGTATACCCAAGCGGCTTCAAAAAAGGGATTGAGAGTCCGGTTTTCACAGCGAATTGAAGTAGGTGAATAAGCTAATAAACTTACGACTCACCTGCATTAGTACCTGAAATTCTGAGGTTTTTTAGGCCACTGGGCAGTAATTATTGTCTTTAGTGGAGCAAAAACGAGCAATATTATTTTGGAATGACTTCACATTGTTGGTTTTCACCCTACTTTCATCAACCTAACGACATAAATCACAGTGATGTCTGGGCTTGTTTGTTACGCTTCGGCATCCCATGCGATGGATCTTTGTAGTACTCCAACCGTAAGAGTCGTACTAGGTCTTTAAACATCCATGTGTGCTGTCCTTGTATTTCCAATTTATCGGGCGCACAATCGACAAAAACGAGTGAAGGAGTGAAGATGGAACTTGCTGATATTCGTCGTGAGTACACAAAAGGTGGCCTGCGTCGTAAAGATTTAAAAGCAGATCCGATTGATCAATTTAACCTGTGGTTAGAACAAGCGGTACAAGCAGGTCTGACTGACCCGACGGCGATGACAGTCGCGACAGTCGACGAAAATGGCATGCCGTTTCAACGTATTGTGCTGCTGAAAAGCGTCGATAAAGACGGTTTTGTGTTCTATACCAACTTGGGCAGCCGTAAAGCACAGCAGCTTGAGCACAACAGCAACATCAGCCTGCATTTCCCATGGCACCCGCTTGAGCGTCAGGTTCACATTACAGGTGTGGCTGAAAAACTCACCGCCATGGAAAACATGAAATACTTCACTTCTCGCCCGAAAGACAGCCAATTGGCTGCGATTGCGAGCAAACAAAGTAGCCGTATTTCAGCGCGTGGTGTACTAGAAGGTAAGTTCCTCGAACTGAAGCAGAAGTTTGCCAAGGGTGAAATCCCGATGCCGACCTTCTGGGGTGGTTTCCGCGTTAAGCCACAAAGCATTGAGTTCTGGCAAGGTGGTGAACATCGTCTGCACGACCGTTTCTTGTTCTCAAATCAAGAAGGCGAGTGGGACATCGATCGCCTTGCGCCGTAATGGCTTTGACAAAGAGATAAAAAACACCGCCTCAATAGGCGGTGTTTTTGTTTTCGAGTTTGGAAATTCAACGTTCGCCGTTGAGAACAACAGACAACTGATGTTTCAGCAGCGTCTTTGGCACGATGGAGCCGTAACCTGCTTCCATCGCTTTATCGATAAGCTCGTTCTTACTGTTGGCTTCAAATTTAGTGCGCAGACGAGCGACATGCCCTTCTACGGTTTTGGTTGAAATCCCCATCACCTGAGAGATGAATTGCGGCTTTTTGCCATACAGCAACAAGAACAAAGTCTCTTGCTCACGGCAAGTTAGCTTCTCTGGCTCGGGCTTAAGGTTAGCGAATCGAAAGATCGATTGCTGATTAGGTGAGCCGCCAATGGCTCGGCAAACCCAATAGCCTACTTCGATGACGGCAGTATCAGTCAGTTCACGACCATAAAAGATGGTGCCAATGATGTTGCCATCGTCATCTCGCCAAGGCGTCTTGGTAAAGATGTGCGCGCGCCAATGACCATCTGGATACGGGTGTATATCGAGGATCTTTAGCGACTCGCCAGTTTCAATCACGTGTTTATCTTGTTCTCGAAACTCTTGCGCGCACTCCGTGGTAGGGCTAGCCATTTCAAAGTCTGTTTTACCGATACAGGCTTCAGGTGAATCGTACCCAATTAACTCGGCGTATTCCTGATTCACATAGCGGAATACCGAATCTTTATCTTTGCATCCCCAACAACCCGGTAGCTGTCGAAGGAGCGACTGTTCTATGGTATTGACTGGAATATTCACAATGGACTCACTACTGCTACTCATCGCCTGCATGATTGCAGGTCGGTATTCTCACTTCGTTTATCCTGCGTTTTTAAATGGCAACCATCACCTTGATCATGCTTTCGAGAATCGCGCCAGATAGAACTGTAAGAGACAAGGTCGAGCAAGATAACTCAGCGTGATGATTAACGTCAGGATACGGTGAAATGGCCGATATATTATCAGCTTATGCCATTGTTTTCATTGGCGATAGGCAAAAAAAAGCCAGCCTGAAGACGGGCTGGCAACACAAGATATAATCTTGTCGACGTGTAGAAGAGGTTCTAAATTACATAGCGAGGGTCTGCTAAGTAAGTTAGAGGTATCAAGTAGATACCGATGAGCTCAGGGTCGTATGCATCCTAGAGCTCGAGGTTTAATGTATTGAATTGTGGGCATATTAGTAAGGGGGGAAATCCCTCTATCCCCCTGTTTTTCAGGCATTTCACACGCTTTCGGTCGTAATTTTGACCTCGTGGCTTACATTGGTTTGCATTTCAACCCCAAAGATCTTTGCTATTGGCTTGTCTCATCTTTGGTAATTTTGGCTATCTGTCCGTTTTTGTTAAAAAAATTGGTTGCACATTGACCGTAAGTTTCTCTTACATGATCATCGTTCCGGAACTATGATCATGTAGAACGCCTTGATCGTGTTGGTTTGATCTTGTGCGATTGGAAGGGGGAAGATTTGCAACCCAACCGAGAAGGTATATGATGCGAAGGTGTAAGCCGACTGTATAAAGACGACTGTTCGAAATGAGTGATTCAGATAACCCGAAAGCCCCGCCATATAAAGAGATCATGCTGCCTAAACCAGCAGAGTTGATCACGCTTCCGTCTTATATGGATTGCCATGATCATGCTTATACGCAGATCGTGATCGGCTTGAAAGGACAGGCTGAATTTGAGGTTCGTGGTCAGGGAAATTTAGTTGGGCCAGGGCAAGGTTGCATCGTAACGGCGTCTTCTGATCATGCTTTCGGCGGCGTGATTCATCAATCAGACATTTTGGTACTCAACATGCCAAAGCCTGCCAACGATGATCCCGAGATGCTGCAGAAAATCAACAATCTAGAGCGCTCTCATCTTTACTTCCAATTGGATGGTCAAATCCAAAAGCTGATTCAAATGTTAGTGCAAGAGATGCGTAATCACCCAGACGATTTACTGCTTAGCCGCGCATGTAACGATACCGTGATCGCTCTTATGCAGCGTCATATCTCTGCATTTGAAACGTCGAAGAAAGAATCGCGCTTTGATTTGGATGCTATTGACCGCTACATCGAACAGCATTTGAGTCATAAAATCAGTGTGGCGCAATTGGCAGGCAGTGTGTTTTTGGGTGAAAGCCAATTCCATAGCTTGTTCAAAGATCAGATGGGCATTACGCCGCATCAGTATGTGCTAGGCAAACGCATCGACATGGCGCGCGATTTGATTGAACAAGGTCACTTAACCTTGGGGCAAATTGCTGAATTAACTGGCTTTTCGAGCCAAAGTACCTTCACGCATACTTTTACTCGTTTACAAGGATTATCACCTTCTCAGTATAAGAAACAGGTTGGTTAATCTTGTTCATTTAGTTGCTTATTTGGAAAGAGCCGCGCATGAGTCGCGGTTTTTTTGTGCTTGCATTTTGCACAGGAAAATCAAATTTTTTTGCGTAATTCTCCGAAAGTTTTCAGCGTTTTTGTTCGTTTCTCACAAAAGCGCAATCTAAATCCTTCTTATTCAAACAAAAATTGCTCAAAATCTATCTGTCTTTGTTGTAAATGACAGGCAAAGATGAATTTTTACAACACAATATATTATCTATTTGCATGTGACTATGTAGATGTTTTGTTATAAAAGCGAGTTTTTAGCAAAAAGCTCGGAGTTTTTGACAAGTATTCTTCTCGCCCTCAAAATACACTGCCAGCCATTGATGATCCTCGAAGCGGTTTTCGAGGAGAGAGATTGAGGAAAACGCATGTTTACTGCAACGAACGTGTTAACACCAGAATTTATCGAACAGCCGCTTGATAAGTTATGGTCACTGATCTCGCCATTGTACATGGTGGACGAGTCTCAATGGCTAGAGCAACTATTGCCACTAGCAACGCCGACAGCGGAAGAAAAATCGGCAATCACGACCCAAACAACCCAGCTTATCGAAGCTATCCGTGCGGATAAGAAGTCAATCCAGATGATTGATGCGCTATTGCTGGAATACAGCCTTGATACCCAAGAAGGTATCTTGCTGATGTGTCTTGCAGAAGCATTGATGCGTATTCCTGATTCAGCAACGGCGGATGCACTGATTAAAGACAAGTTAAGCGTTGCGGATTGGAAATCTCACCTTAAGAGTTCTGATTCCGTGTTTGTTAATGCGTCAACTTGGGGCTTAATGCTAACGGGTAAAGTGATTGGTCTTGGTGAGCAGGAAACCCAGAGTCCAGGTCAGGCTGTAAACCGTCTGGTAAACAAATTCTCAGAACCTGTGATTCGCAAAGCCATGTATCAGGCAATGAAGATCATGGGTCATCAGTTTGTACGTGGTCGTACGATTGAAGAAGCGCAGAAGAACGGTCGCCCAATGCGCGACAAAGGTTTCACTTACTCATTTGATATGTTGGGTGAAGCGGCGCTAACCACGGCAGACGCAAGCAAGTACTTTAAAGATTACCTAATGGCGATTGAAGCCGTAGGTCGTGAAACGTACGGCAGTGATACGAGCCCTGCGCCTTCTGTTTCTATCAAGCTGTCTGCACTTCACCCACGTTACGAAGTGGCGAATGAAGAACGCGTGATGACAGAGCTTTATGACACCTTAACGCAGCTGCTCAAGCGCGCTATCGAAGTCGATGTTGCCATCACGATTGACGCAGAAGAAGCGGACCGTCTTGAGCTGTCACTCAAACTGTTTGAAAAACTGTATCGCAGCGACCTTTTGAAAGGCTGGGGCAAGTTTGGTCTGGTAGTTCAAGCCTACTCCAAACGTGCATTGCCTGTATTGGTATGGCTAAACGGTCTAGCGAAAGAGCAGGGTGATTTGATCCCGCTTCGTCTAGTAAAAGGCGCGTACTGGGACAGCGAAATCAAGTGGTCACAACAAGCAGGTTACGAGAACTACCCAGTTTACACGCGCAAAGAAGCGACGGATGTTGCTTACCTAGCGTGTGCGCGCTTCCTACTAAGTGAAGGCGTGCGCGGTAATATCTTCCCGCAGTTTGCTAGCCACAACGCACACACTGTTACGGCGATTGCTGTAATGGCAGAACACAAAGATTACGAATTCCAACGTCTGCATGGTATGGGCGATTCGCTTTATAACCATGTGATGGACACTTATGGTCAGCCAGTACGTATTTACGCGCCAGTCGGTAGCCATGCGGATCTACTGCCTTACTTGGTTCGCCGCTTACTAGAAAACGGCGCGAACAGCTCGTTTGTGCACCGTTTGGTGGACGCGCGTTGTCCGATTTCAGAGCTGACGCATCACCCTGTTGATGTGTTGACCTCTTTTGATACCTTGCACAACGGTCAAATTCCAATGCCAACTGGCATTTTCCCAGAGCGCAAAAACTCATACGGTGTGAACGTTGATATTGATAGCGAAGCGAAGCCGTTTGAAGCGCAGGTAGAAAGTTTCCTAACCCAGAGGTGGACAGCAGGTCCGATCATCAACGGCGTGAAACATGCCGAAAGCATGATCAAGGAAAACTCCGCAGAGATCATTACTGCCCCTTACGATCGTCGTATTGAAGTGGGTCAGGTGGCTTTCGCAAGCCTTGATCATGTTTCCGCTGCAATCGAAGCGGCTGATGTTGCATTCCCAGAGTGGAAAGGCACCGCAATTGAACAAAAAGCGGCGAGCCTAGATAAGCTTGCGGATCTGATGGAAGAAAACTTGGCTGAGTTGGTGGCGATTTGTCACCAAGAAGCGGGTAAGACGATTCACGATAGTATTGATGAAGTGCGTGAAGCGGTCGATTTCTGTCGTTACTACGCGAAACAAGCGCAAAACCTTCAACCGTTCGAATTAGAAGGTTTTGATGGCGTGAAACGCATTTCTAGCCGCGAAGGGCTTGGCGTATTCGTTTGTATCAGCCCATGGAACTTCCCATTAGCGATCTTCCTTGGTCAAGTCACAGCGGCATTGGTTGCAGGTAACACAGTTGTGGCTAAGCCAGCTGAGCAAACTAGCTTAATTGCAGCGCGTGCGATTGAATTGATGCTAGAAGCAGGCTTCCCTGCTGGTGTGATTCAGCTATTGCCGGGTCGTGGTGGTGAAATTGGTCATGCACTAACGTCTCATGATGCGATTGCAGGTGTGGCATTTACCGGTTCGACAGCGACGGCGCAACGCATCAATGTGACGCTTGCCGAGCGTAGCGCGAAGCCAGTACCGTTTATCGCTGAAACTGGCGGTCAAAACGCCATGATTGTGGATAGTACGGCACTGCCAGAGCAAGTTGTGCGTGACGTGATTCGTTCCGCTTTCGCTTCTGCTGGTCAACGTTGTTCTGCTCTGCGCGTTCTGTTCGTTCAAGAAGACGTTGCAGATCGCATCATCAACCTTATCCAAGGTGCGATGAATGAACTGCATGTTGGTATTCCTTACCTGCACAAAACGGATGTGGGTCCGGTTATCGACAGCAATGCGAAAAATAAACTCCTTGCTCACCTAGAGCACATGACAAGCACGCAAACCAAAGTTGCTCAATTGCAATTGGACGAAGCGTGTCAGCATGGTGATTTTGTGTCGCCAAGTGCATTCGAAATCTCGGGCATTGATGTTCTGAAAGAAGAGCAATTCGGTCCCATCTTACACATTGTTCGCTTTAAAGCGTCTGAGTTGCCAAACGTGGTTGAGCAAATTAACCAAACTGGTTTTGGTCTCACAATGGGCATCCACAGCCGTAACGAAACCACTTACCGTTGGATTGAAAAACACGCTCGTGTGGGTAACTGCTACATCAACCGTGATCAGGTTGGCGCGGTGGTTGGCGTTCAGCCATTCGGTGGTCAAGGTTTGTCGGGTACAGGTCCGAAGGCTGGTGGTCCTCACTACCTATACCGCTTTACTAAACAACATCTTGTTCAAGCAGAGAAGGCGTAAGGAGTCGCATTATGGTTCATCAGATCACGTTTTTTAAAGATGCATTCTCTGCGTGGGAGCAGTGGAATCTGACCGATTTTGATTACAAATGTGAGCATTTGCTGGCATTTAAATCTGCGATTGAAGAGCAGCATAGCGTGGTTGGCAAAGTGGTGTCTTACCACTTACAGCAAGCGTCGTCTCTGTTGGCAGAAACTCATCAGTTAGTGGGCCCTACGGGTGAAACTAACGAGCTGTACACAGCGGGTCGCGGTGTGGCTTTGGTCGTTTGTGAAAACAACCTAGAACACACAGAGAACGCACTGTACAGCACATTTGCAATGATCACCTGTGCTTTGATTGCAGGCAACAGTGTGGTGATTTGCAGTGACAATGCAGAGCTTAATCAATTGGTTAAGCATGCTGTGGCGTCAGCAAACTTCCCATCTAACTTAGTCCAAGTGGTTGCGTACGATGCGTCTTCCCCGTTGTTAGACAGTGACGTACGTAGTGTGGGTTATGTTGGGCATTCACAGGTTGAGCACGCGCTTAACCTGCAACTGGCTAAGCGTGACGGTGCCATCGTCGGCTTAGTTTCTGAAACGGATTTAGAGTCACCGACATTGACTCATGATCCTCATCTGTCGTTGCGCTTCATTACTGAGCGTACTCGAACGATAAATATTACAGCAGTGGGCGGTAACGCGACTCTACTCGAGTTGGGAAGCAACTCCCACTAACCTGACTTGTGATACCAATCTGAATCAAAAGGGCCTGAGAGCTTATCCGGATTGGTATCTCTTGCTTTGATGTATTGCTGCGATGGCAAAATATCAAAGAGGGCAAGGAAGGAAATAATTATAACGAGGACTATCAAATGATAGAAAATAGCTTTGCTATCACGACCACTTTCGTGGCGTACTTACTAATTATGGTTGCCATTGGCGTTTACGCGTATAAGAGGACTTCCAATTCATCAGACTACTTCCTAGGTGGTCGTAGCCTTGGTCCATGGCCAGCGGCACTTTCTGCAGGCGCATCAGACATGAGTGGCTGGTTGCTACTTGGTCTTCCGGGGTATGCATATGCAGCAGGTATTGAAGCGTTCTGGCTAGCAGGCGGTCTGCTTGTGGGTACATGGCTAAACTGGTTAATCAGTGCAAAACGTCTACGTACGTACAGCATTCAAACTGATGCGCTAACGCTGCCTGAATTCCTGTCGCGTCGCTTTAACGATAAGTCGAAACTGATTCAGACAATCTCTGCTTTCTTCATTCTTCTATTCTTCCTTTTCTACACCAGCTCAGGCTTGGTAGCAGGGGGCAAACTGTTTGAGACCGTATTCGGCTTGGATTACAGCATTGCCGTTATCATTGGCACGGTGTGTGTGGTTTCTTACACGCTATTCGGTGGTTTCTTAGCGGTATCTTGGACGGACTTGGTGCAAGGTCTATTGATGGCAGCAGCACTAATGATCGTTCCAGTTGCCGTGATGGATGGTGGTCTAGGTCAATTGGCGACGGACATGCACAACATTAACCCAGAGCTACTAACGCTATGGAACGATACGAAAGGCGAGCCTCTATCGGCTATCGCGATCATCTCGTTGGTGGCATGGGGTCTAGGTTACTTCGGTCAGCCACACATCCTAGCGCGTTTTAAAGCTTCTCGTTCGAACAAAGACCTAACAACAGCGCGTCGTATCGCTGTGGGTTGGACTGCGCTTTCTATGGCAGGTGCAATGCTAGTTGGTCTTGTTGGTCTAGTGTGGGTAACTGGTCACCCAGGTACACAGCTAGATGACGGTGAGAAAATCTTTATGCTATTGGTGAACACGGTATTCCACCCAGTGATTGCAGGTATCCTATTGGCGGCAATCCTAGCGGCGGTAATGAGTACTGCGGATTCACAGCTTCTAGTATCTTCATCTGCTCTAGCAGAAGACTTCTACAAGCAAGTGATTAAGCCAGATGCAACGTCTGAAGAAGTGGTAATGATTGGTCGTGTAGGCGTTATCGTGATTTCTCTTATCGCGCTATTCCTAGCAATGACGCCAGACAGCTCTGTTCTAGGCCTTGTATCTTACGCTTGGGCAGGCTTTGGTGCTGCGTTTGGTCCAGCAGTTGTACTTAGCCTTTACTGGAGCGGTATGAACCGTAACGGCGCACTAGCGGGTATCCTAATCGGTGGTGTGACTATCGTGGTTTGGAAACAGCTAACAGGCGGTTGGTTCGATGTGTACGAAATCGTACCGGGCATCATCTTCTCTACTATCGCTATCGTGGTAGTGAGCAAAATGACCGGCGGAGCAGCGCTAGAAGTACTAGAGCAACACAAAGAGTACCAGAAGAAGTTGGTTGAGCTAGACTAATCAATCTCAAGTGAAAACAAAGCCCGCGTCCGTCGCGGGCTTTTTTGTGCTTACTCGATGGTGATTTGAATGACCCGTAATACCTCAATTCGAGAATTTCTGAGGTATAGTGAAAAACGTGTTGACCCGTCTATCAGTGTAGGGCTGATGCTATGTCTGTACCGACAAAAGGAGCCACTATGCTAACCGTAACCCAACTGGCCAGAGAGTGTGGACTCTCTCGTACTACGATTCTTTACTATGAACGTGAAGGCTTGCTAGCACCTGCACATCGTTCAGAAAACGGTTATCGATGGTATGGAGAAAAAGAGATTCAGCGTTTAAAAAACATCTCGTCTTATCGTTCTTATGGGTTACCGATTTCCAGCATACGCACTTTGTTGCTACAGAAAGGCAAATCTCAAGCGGAGATCTTGAAAGACCATTTCAATGAACTCGAGCGCGAGATTCAAAACCTGCGAGCGTAACAAAAAGCGATCGTGGTGCTATTACAAGAACCACAACTGATAGAGGATAATATTGTGACTAAAGAACGTTGGGTACAAATCATGCAAGCTGCGGGTTTCTCTGAAAACGACATGGTGACATGGCACCAGAAATTTGAAGAGATGGAGCCTGCTGAGCACCAAAAATTCCTTGAATCTTTGGGTATTGAGCAAGACGAAATTGTGCGCATCCGTGCGCTATAATTAGCGCCTAAGCAGCGTATTAAAAACCGGTTAAATAAAAATAAGCCTCTTCGTGAGGCTTATTTTTTGTGGCGCTATATTTAATAAAAAAGTTTAATCATAAACTGCCTAGTGACGGATTTTTGAGTAAACCACAGTGTTACTCAACTCCCCTGAGGTAGAAAGGCGGTCGTGTCTCAACTCACCTTCAAAATCATAACCACAACGCTCTGCGACGGCACGGCTTTTTAGGTTGGTTGAATCTGCCGTAATAGCAATGCGCCTTGCACCAAGATCTTCAAACGCATAGCGCTCAAGTTCTAACACCGCTTCGGAAATGTAGCCGTTACCAACAGCGATATCATCTAACCAGTAGCCAATCTCAAATGCTGGTACTTCTTGGTCTCTAATCATCAAGCCAACGGCACCAATTAAGCGATCGCTTTCCTTTTCGATAATGAAGTAACGCAATTCCTCTTCGAAGTTTTCAAAGTTGGCGATGGCTTTTTCTGTTCCCTCAATCATGGCTTCTAGTGTGACCACATGTGGCACCCAAGGAAGGTACGTTTCGAGCGTTTTCTGGCAACGTACCACGACTTGATGTGCTTCTTTTGCACGTTCCAAACAAGCGGGGATTAGCTTAAGACGTTTCGTTTCCATATCGGCTATCCTTTGGGTGAAAAATGAACGAAAAATCATTTAATCAGATGTACTTAGAATGATCTAGTTGTTCGTATACCCAAATAACCTCTAGATGCTAGGTTCAGCGAGAATGACTTGGTTTGTATACGCGGCGGCGATTTAAAGGTCTAGTGGGTCTAAATCAAGAATCGGCAACAAAGTATACAAGCCAAGGCAGTTCGCCCTTTGGGAGCGTGTCATTGACTCGATTGCTGCGTCAAACAACTTGGAAAGAGCTGGCTATTACGCTGCGTTGTTTTCCTTGACCTCGAGTCAATGACAACGCTCTGAATCCTGCATCATGAAGTCATTTGGGTATACAATATTATTCACTTGGTTTGTTTTGAAGAACCTGAGAGAATCGTATGGTTATTAAACCAACTAGGTTCATTATGAAACTTTTAGTAAGAAACTTGGCTCGTGAAACAACCGAGCAAGAGATGCGCAAACTATTCTCAGCGCACGGCAAAGTAGAACTTTGTACTCTGGTTCTTGATCAAGAAACCGGTTTATCGAAAGGCTTCGGCTTTGTGATCATGCCAGATGAAGCAGAGGCGATTGCTGCACTGGAAGCGCTGAACTTGACCAGCGTAGCGAAAAGCAAGATTCGCGTGAAAGTCGCTCAAGACTAAGAGAGAGAAAAGCCAGCATCATTGCTGGCTTTTTTGTCTCTTCAAACGAACGTTTTTTGATAAACACAAACTTCACGCTCTGCCCCTTTAGGGCCAACCCAAGTGTTTTCGACATAAGGTACATTGAGTTTGTTTATCACCGATTTGGAACGTTGGTTTTCTACTAAGTGCAGTACCTTAATTCCGGCTAACTCAAAGTCGACACGCGCGAACTCGATGAGGGCGTTCGTAGCTTCAAACGCGTAACCCTTCCCCCAGTAAGGGACACCGAGCCAATAACCTAAAGTGCCATAGCCATCCTCAACTCTCGGTATGCTCACGGCACCTAATAACTCCCCTGACTCATGCAAGGTAATAGCGAAGACGACACCTCTGCGCTCTTTGTACATTGGCGCATGTCCGTCAATCCAAGTTTTCGCCATAGGCAGCTCTTAAGGATGCAGAATGTTCGCGGTCATATCTGCGATAATTTTTTCACCCGCAAGTAAAGCGACGCGCTCGCTATCTTCATGCTGGAAAGGTCGTAGAATGAGTCGTTCAGTAAAGAGTTTGGGTTGTGTTGGCATAACGGAATCACCTTACAGATTGAATGACCCACACATCAAGATCAGGTCGGTAAGTTGTGTCGAAGTAGCCCAAATCATCGAACGCAAATCGGACGCCAGTTTCGTTGGCTCTTGGTTGGTTACCACAAATCACATTAAACATCGTGCTGAGGAAGCGTCCGTGGGAGACCACCAAGTAGCGACCACTGCCACGTCTGATGATAGATTGAAGGGCAAGGCTTGCTCGGGCATAAAGCTCAACGCCGCTTTCCCCTTCATTGGCAGAGACGACGCAAGGTTGGTACGGGTTGACGAAATCAGCCATAGGGTATTTGTGTTGAGATTCGCTAAAAGGTAGCCCTTGTAACGGGCCGTTATCACGCTCCATTAATTCATCATGCGTGGTCATAGGGGCATTTAGGTGTGTAGAAAATATCTCACCAACATGGCGTGCACGCTGCATTGAGCTACTTAAAATCGCATCGTACTTTCGCCCTTCTTCGGCAAACTGCTTTGCGCGATTTTCGGCCTGTTGAATCCCTACTTCGGTGAGTGGACTGTCGAATCGTCCTTCATGAACGCGTAGATCATCTGCAAGTGAGCGTCCATGGCGGACGAAGCTAATATGAATCATCTTACTTCCTTGTTTATCTCTTTGGAACGGCTGTTCTGTACGAAGAGGTAGTCTACTCCACTGCTTGTTTTGCACACAATTCACACTGTAAATTGAAGCTGTTTTGGAGAGATAAATCCGTCTTCTCTCGTAGGCAAGCAGAGCAATATGGGCAATACCGAATGTAAAAAATAAGTACGAACAATCAGTTATGTATGATGTCTCGTAGTATTACATACATAGGTGCTATTTTTCATAATTTGGTCGAAAAATTGAGGTCTGACCAAGGTCTCAGTTTTTGAGTTCTTGGGTGTCATTTTTTGGATGTGGAACACAAAAAAGCAAAGGGGCTTTTTTATTGTGGAATTAATTTGAACAAAATATGTCAATTGTCAGTAGCACAGGAAATCAGGGAGAAAGGAAATGCCTAATATTTATTGCTCACTTTGCAAAAGAACAACGCAGCATAAAGTGATCATGAAGCGTTGTGAACCAGAGCATATCGCTACGCTAACTGGCAAAGTCGTGAGTTTTACTCAGTTGATGGCAAAGTTTGTATCAGGTGAGCATTACTACAAAATGGAGCCGCAGTACTACTGTCGTTGTTGTAACCATCGCGCTATTGGTGAAGTGGTTCAGCATCCAGCGCGACAGACATCAGCAATTATGTAATTGACTTTAAGCAGCCAGTTCTTTCTCTGCTGCAAATGGCATTCCATCGATCATAACTGGCCAGCCGTAAGAGGCATATTCAGACGCCAGAGATTTTGCCACTTCGTGTGAAACGGTCGTGTACGTCCATTCACCAACACCAAATGGCTTGTACGCGAGTTGTAGGGTTAACATTGCTTTATCCTCATTATTTTTTGTCTATTATTGCCTTAATATTCGGCTCATTTCTTTTTTTTAAAGCTCATGTTTTTCTATTCAAAGTTCATCATTCCATTTTTTTGTTAACAAAATTATCTTATTAATAAAGTAATTCATATTGTTTGGGTTATTTATAAATTGGTCGCATAAATGTTTTTGTTTTTAGAATATTTGACGACTTTTTGCTCAGGGCAAACGTTAAATGCCTGCGAGTTTCACACGTTGCTCATTTCACTATTTGCAAACTGAATAGTAACTATTAATCTGGTGATTCCTGAGTTGTTAAAAGAATGCAGTTAATGAGTTATCAACTAGACAGAATTGATCTACAGATTTTGAGAACGTTGCACTCTCGAGGTCGAATTCCAGTGGTGGAATTGGCGAAGCAAGTTAACTTAACCACATCACCATGCTCTGAACGCGTAAAACGGTTGGAAAAAGAAGGTTTCATCAATGGCTATCACGCAGAGCTCAATGCCGAAAAGCTTGGATTGGATGTGCAGGTCTTCATTCATATTCGCTTAGATCAAACCAGCTTTTCGATTTTTGAAAAGTTTGCTAAAGCGGTAGAGTTAATGCCTGAAATAGAAGAGTGCTATTCGCTGTCAGGTGACTTCGATACCATGATCAAAGTGCGAGTGAAGAACATGAAGGCTTACCAAGAGTTTATGTCGAGTAAGCTTGGGACGTTGCCTGGTGTGATACAAACTCGTAGTGAAGTGGTCATCGAAGAACACAAGACTGGGTTTGGTGTCAATCCAGAGCTGCTTGGTTAATACCTATACTTAGGTTCACATGATAGACACAAAAAAGGAGCCATGGAGGCTCCTTTTCAATTTTCGTACTTAGCTTGTATCAATTAAGCGCTGACGAAAGTGGTCAATACGCCGATCAGGCCACCAAATACGCCACCCCAAACGACGAGCCAGCCAAGATGTTCTTTAATCATCTTCTGTACGATTTCTTTCACCAACGCTGGTGTCAGTTCGCTAAGGCGCTGATCGATGATGCTTTCGATGTTCTGCTTGATTTCATCCATCATTGCTGGCGATTCCATCTGCTCTTTTAGCGCTTCTTTAATGCTGTCGCTCTTGCTTAGATCGATAATGGATTCTTGCATCTTCTCTACGAATGGTTGGCGCATAGGTTGCAGTGCTTCTGCTCCGCCAAACACCGCTAGCATGCCACCAAACTGAGATCCTTCGATGACTTCAACCAGTGAGTCAAACGCTGGGTTTAGGTCGACTTTCTCAATCACGGGTTCAAGATTGATGTTCACACCACCCGCCATTTCTTTGTTTAAGAAACGGTCGATGTTTGCTTCAGTAAAGAACTGCTCCATCATCAGGTTTTTGATTGCCAGCTTGAACTCTTCGAAACGCGCTGGAATGACGCCTGAGCCGTATAAGCCGGGTACTTTTTCAAATAGCATATGAATGGCTAGCCAGTTAGTGATCGCGCCAGAAAAAGCGAACAGACCTGCGTACCAAAGGTAATCATTTTGAATGTGATATCCCGCGCCCATCATGGCGATAGCGAGGATATTAGTCAGCAAACTTTTGTTCATAGTGACCGATTATGTATGAGTTGATGAAGTAATAAGTGGGCATGATTTTATACCCAACCGACAGCTAGATGCTAGGTTGAGAACAATAGGATTCATGTGGGCGAGATAGAGTAGGGACAAAAACAAAACCCGACAATCATTGTCGGGCCACTGCTTTTTCTTAGAAACTCTAAGATTATTTTTTATTGTGCTTTTAGAAGCGGAAGACCTTACGGCAAAGTTGGCATTTCCATCGCTCTGAGTAGCCGAATAATTTATCCGCCCAACTTTGTTTTACTTGTACGATCTGCATTGAACCACATTTACACATAAGCTAATTACCTTATTATTAGATTAATAACTAAGCCATCAATTGAGTATAGCTGTTTCTCAAAAAGTGAAATTACAAATGAATCCAGCGAGATACTCTGCGTTGTGTCCACTGCTAACGAATACGCAACGGGGCGCTATACTAGCAGAGAAAGTGTGATTTGCATCCATAAAGTTGTTTCATGGTTGAGATTTTGAGTGATCATGATCACGCAATGTGTTGGGTTGGTTTCTGAAGAAAACGGATGGATATAGCAACATTGAATAAAAAACGGCGCTTGGTGCGCCGTTTTTGTGTGGTGATTTACTGCTATCTAAAGAGCATTAACTCTCCAACTCTTCCGCAAGGAAGCCACCCGTTTGGTGCGCCCAAAGCTGAGCGTAAATGCCGTTGTTGGTGATAAGCTCTTTGTGTGTGCCTTGTTCGACGATGTTGCCTTTATCAAGCACAATCAAGCGATCCATTTGTGCAATGGTCGACAAACGGTGCGCGATGGCGATAACGGTTTTGCCTTGCATCAGCTCGTTCAAGCTTTCTTGAATGGCGGCTTCCACTTCGGAGTCCAGTGCTGAAGTCGCTTCATCAAGTACCAGCAAAGGTGCGTCTTTTAGCAGTACGCGTGAAATCGCAATACGCTGGCGTTGACCTCCAGACAATTTCACACCGCGCTCACCCACTTGTGCATCGTAACCCACGTTGCCGAATGGGTCGGTTAGGGTTTCGATAAACTCGTGTGCGTGCGCTTGCTTAGTCGCTTTAATCAGGTCTTCTTCAGTCGCATCTGGGTTGCCATACAAAATATTGTCGCGGATTGAGCGGTGTAGCAAAGACGTATCTTGTGTCACCATACCAATATTCGAGCGTAGCGAGTCTTGCGTGACGCTCGAAATTTCCTGCCCATCAATCTTGATGCAACCTTCCTCTACATCGTGGAAGCGCAATAACAAGTTCACTAAGGTGGATTTACCTGCGCCAGATCGTCCAACTAAGCCCACTTTCTCACCCGGTTTGATATTAAGGTCGAGGTTGTTTATCACGCCCTTTTTCTCACCATAATGGAAGCTCACGTTATCGAAGTGGATGCCGCCTTGAGAAACTTGCAGATCTTTCGCATCGGCTTTGTCTTTGATGTCGATAGGTTTAGATAGCGTCTTCATGCCATCTACGACAGTACCCAAGTTTTCGAATAGGGCACCGACTTCCCACATGATCCACATCGACATACCATTGATACGCAGGGCTAAGCTGACAGCAATTGCAATGGCACCAACGCTAATCGCGCTATCCAACCACAAGTAAATCGACAGTGCAGCCACCGAGAACACCAATAGATAGTTGGAGATCTCTACCGCTACGTCGAAGCCGGTCACCAAGCGCATTTGGCGATAGACGGTATTCAAGAAGCCTTTCATGCCTTCTTCGGCGTACTCGGTTTCTCGTTTACTGTGCGAGAACAGCTTCACGGTTTGAATGTTGGTATAGCTGTCGACAATGCGCCCTGTCATGGTGGAGCGTGCATCGGCTTGCTCAGTCGCCACGGCCTTTAGCTTCGGAACGAAGTGGATCTGAATCGCGATGTACGCCATTAGCCAAACCAACATTGGGATCATTAAGCGCCAGTCAGCCGCCGCCAGCATGACGATAATACTGGTGAAGTAAACCAAAACATAAACAAACACATCCATCGTCTTCATGACGGTTTCTCGCACCGCCAGTGAGGTTTGCATCACCTTAGTGGCAACGCGACCTGCAAAATCATCCTGATAGAAGTTCAGACTTTGATTAAGCAAGTAACGGTGTGCAAGCCAACGTACCGACATCGGGTAGTTACCCAGCAAAGTTTGGTGAATCAGCAGCGAGTAAACCACCACCAAAATTGGCATGACAACCAGCAATAAAGAGCCGTAGAAAATAAGGTCCGCTTTGTTGTCTTGCAAAAAGGTTTCTGGATTGCTGGTGGATAGCCAATCAACCAACTGACCCATGGCGCCAAATAGAGAGACTTCTACGATAGCCACAATCGTCGACATGATCGACATAATGATCAGCGGTTTCTCAAAGCCGCGCGTGTAATGGCGTAAAAACGCAAAGATCCCCGCTGGGGGTTGGTCAGGCTGTGATTTGGGGAACGGCTCAGTAAAGCCTTCAAATCGTTTAAACATAACTCATCCTAAAGTTAATAGTTGCCATCTCAGTAATTGAATCCATCAATTCTTCCTGCCTTGGACGAAGCAGTTAATACCGAGTATGAGATAAGACATATTGTGGTCTGCTAGCCAGAAAAGCAGACGTTTTTGCGTATGTGTGAGAGGCGAAAAAATAGTCTAACCGATTGCTTTTTAAATGTAACTAGTTGGTTATAAAGAATTCGCTAGTGCATTATTCTTGAGATGACCATTCACACGCCACAAAACCGTAAATCGGCACGGTGACAATAAAAAGTCGGATAAAAAGAGTTTTTGTCAGTAATATTTACCTTTGGCTGATGGATTTATTATTAAAAACAGCAAAACCGAAGTTAACAATAAATTTACAATCTCATCATTCTAGTGAAAAGGAATGTTTGGATGCTATTACACGAATCAGTGCCTCAGAATGCACATGGAAAAGAAGAAAGCACGCAAAGTGCTCTGCGTCATACCGCAAATTGCGTTGTGATGGTGCCGCCGAAAGAGTTTCGTTTTAACGAAGAAACCGCGCAAGACAACGAGTTTCAACACCAAGTTTCTCTGACTCAAGAAGAAGTCTCACGTAACACCATGACTGAATTTTCCGCGATGGTTGAAACCTTGCGTAAAGAAGGCGTGCAAGTCGTCGAGTTTGATTACCCTCAATCAGACATTGCCACGCCAGATGCGGTGTTCCCGAACAACTGGTTTAGCACTACCCCAGAAGGCACTTTGTATACCTTCCCGATGGCGTGTGATAACCGTCAGTATGAAGTTCGTCCAGATGCGCTGGTCGCTGCATTAGCGCAAGCGGGTCGAGAAGTGCATCAACAAGATTCATTAACCGAATACCTTGATGAAGAAGCCTACCTAGAAAGCACAGGCGTGATGGTGTTCGACCACTTCAACAAAACCGTTTATGCCGCGCTCTCACAGCGTTGTGATCGTCTGGTGTTAGAAGATTATGCCAAACGCATTGGTTACGATCGTGTGATTTCTTTCCAAACCCGTTTGCCTTCTGGTGCGCCGATTTACCACACCAACGTCATGATGGCGGTGGGTGAGCAGTTCTGCGTGATTTGTGACGAAGTGATCCCTGAGTTTGAGCGCCGCTTTGTGCTTAAATCGTTGGCGAAAGACAAGCAGGTTATCTCGATTTCACTTGAGCAGATGAACCAGTTCTGCGGCAATATCCTGCAACTGGAAACGGTACGTGGCGATAAGGTGATTGCTATGTCTCAATCAGCTTACGATGCTTTCTCTCCAGCACAAAGAAATCAACTCGCGACACACGGTAAATTGCTGCCATTTGACGTTTCTACCATCGAATCGATCGGCGGTGGTTCTGTACGCTGTATGCTTGGCGAAGTGTTCCTGCCAAGTCGCAAAGCCGTGTTATAAACCAACCCTGAATTTCCCCCCCAAAAAAGCACCATATTGAAAGATGTGGTGCTTTTTTATTCGTTTTATCTAAGTAAGACGCTGAGAATGAATACCAAACCATTCGTTTCATCTTAATGTGCTCTGAGTATGATTTTATCCATACATTCTGCAGGTGTACTAGTTAGCTGCTATTTATATGTATTGTGTTTCATATAAATATAAAGGCTAGTTTATGGTTACGATCAACACGTGCAGAAGGGCGTGGTTGTATTGTTTGATAGGAGTAATGTCATTACTTACCATCTTTGGCTGTAATGACTCTATCACTGAAACGACTACCTCATTAACATCTCAAATTTCTCACCAACAAAGCTTATCACTTAATGTCTCTAATCGAGTCGATGAGACAGAAATGTCCAATCTAGAACTGCTGTTTGTTTTTGATGTTGCTAACCAGGATGAGGCGTTTGCCGTTCGAGTACAAGATGTTCTTGGTAGAGAAGTAGCTGGTTTCCATCAGGGGGAAGCATTTCAAAGTAACGTTGTAGTTGTGCCTGAATCTGGCATTGTGCCATTCACATTCGATGTCGATAACGCCAGCGATGTGAATGGCGGAGTGGCTAAGATGACGGTGATTGTTAGAGGGGATGGTTTTTTCTCTAACTCTCAAGTGTTTGACCTGACCCAAACTACGATGTCCGATAACTATTGGATTGAAATTGTTCCTAAGTCAGAAAAGACTGAAGAGGCAACTACTTTTGCGGAAGAACGTGTTGAGCTAGATGGGCACGTGACCCGCTCTTCCGTTGATGTTGCAACGGTGCCCAAAGATGACAGCACGGACGGAGGTAAAATCCTTGATGGTGCGACCGCTAAGTTGTCGATTCCTGCAGGAACAGGATTTATCGGTGAAGATGGACAGCCTTTTACGCCTGTAGGAGAGGTTTCTGTTTCGATGATGCTGTTTTCAGCGGATCCAAAAGGCCTAGCTGATGATGAGAATAACCCGTTATACCTTTTCCCTGGTGGTTTATCGCCAGACGGGTTTGATGGCGAGCTCCCAAGTGATATCACCTCACCTGACAGCGTGACCTTTATTTCTGCTGGTTTTGTTGCGATTGAGATTGGCGATGAGAGCGGCAACAAAGTGTCTTCATTCGATGGAGAAGGCGTCAATTTGGAGTTTGAAGTGCCAAAATCCACGATAAATCCGCAAACAGGTGAACCACTATCTTTGGATGACGGCACGATCCCTATTTGGAGCTATACCGACTCTACGGGTAAATGGCGCTATGAAGGTGATGCTGTCATAGAGCAAGAAAACGAAAACACCTTTACCGTCTCGAAACCAATCACTCACCTCTCATACTACAATCTGGACTGGTACAGACAAGATCGTTGTCAACTTGATGTCGACGTTGTGGATGCGAATGGCGACCCCAATAATCAAAAATTACGCCTCTCCTTCGCCAAAGCTGGCGGTGGTTGGGCTTACAAGCCTTCTGGGTGGGGCGATGACCCTGAAAAGTTAAACATCAATCGAGTGCCTGCCTTTGCTGGCCATTTTGATCTGCTCGACAGCCAAGGTAATAGCTTACTAGCGTCGATCGAAGTGGACGGTGAGGTCATTGAAGTAGCCGATGGAGCAGAGGGACTCGATCTCGATGACTTCTGTTTTGGTGTATCTAGTGACTCCACTAAATTGTTCAAGGCTACCTTGAATATTGTAAACCCTCCTCGTATTGATATCGAAACAGGGCTGTCGTTAGTTTGCCCAATCGACGAAACGAAAACTCAGACAGTCGACTCGGGCTATTACTACTTATATTCCGGTTATTCTTATGAAAGTTCGGGTGAAGTAAGCGGGGATAGCATTACGTTTTCCAACTTGGTTGAAGACGGGTTATATCGACTCTATTACTACGGTGGGCAGACTTGGGCACAAGTAGAATTTACCGCCAAAGCAGACACGACCACTATTTCACTGATGTCACTTCAACTGTGTGACAAAATTGACCAAGCCATTAAAGCCCGCTTGGTATGTACCGACGACGATATGGCCGTCACGCGCTTTAAAGCCGCACCTGAAGCGTATTTTTGGATGTACAACCAAGACTATTCTCACTATTTATGGGGGAGAACAGACTCTGATGGTAGCGCCACGCAAAGTGATGCGGTCGAATCGATTGAATACATGGGCTCAGCCTATTCTTACTTTGAGAACCGTTATTACTGGGGTGAACGTACAACTGCCACGACGAGTGCCGATAACGCGATCACTTTTGATATTCAGTTACCAAGCTCCAATGAATATTGTCTTGCCGAATTACCGATTGATTACCTTCAAACGTTCGTTTTTGCTGAGAACACAGAAGCGCTGGCAGACGGTGTCGCAGAAATCATTATTACCGTTCAGGAGCGCGATGAGTTTGGTACGGCTCGTGAATCGAATTCAGGCGATCTTACCTTGAGTGCTGAACCTGCTGAAGAGGTCATGATTTCTGGGGTTACTTCTAATGGTGATGGTACATATAGCGCCAAGGTAACGTCTACAAAAGCGCAAGAAGTCGTTATCTCCGGAAAGATTGATGACAATGCTTTAGGAGGCTCTGCGACAGTAGAGTTTATTCCTGTGGTTGATTTCTCAAATGCCGTCTTTAGTCGAGATAAAGCGTCCGCCAGTGCGGATGGTAGTGAGCAAATTAAGGTGACTGTACAACTCAAAGATGCGGATGGAAATGACTACACATCATCTGGTGGTGACATCAAGTTTGGCGAGCTTTCTGGGTTAACTTTGAAGTCTTATCAAGATAATGACGATGGCACTTACACTGGCGTGTTCACCAGTGAAACGTCAAAAACCTTCAATATCACAGCATCGATTGCAGGTAGCGCACTATCTAGCAGCATAGATATCGCGTTTACGCCCGTGTTAGATACAAACAGCGCTGACTTCTCACTTGATAAGAGTTCAGCAAGCGCAGATGGTATTGACGTCATTACCGTGATCTTGCAGCTAAAAGACAAAGAGGGAGATGATTACACCAGTTCTGGTGGTGCAGTCGTTTTTGATACACCAAATGGGTTAACTAAGTTCGACAGCCAAGATAATGGCGATGGCTCCTATACTGTGAAGTACAAGAGCTCGACGTCAGGCTCCTACACAGTGGGAGCTTCGCTAGACGGCAGTAAATTTGTTGAATCCATTTCCTTTGAATTTACTCCAGTTCTTGACCTCAGCAACACCGAGTTTACTTCTGATAAAAGCTCAGCCAACGCTGACGGTAACGAAGTTATTACGGTGACGGTTCAACTGAAAGATTCTGAAGGCAACAACTACACAAGTTCAGGCGGCACTCTTCAGCTCTCTATGCCAACAGGCGTTAGTTCCGTTACTTCTCAAGATAATGGGGATGGTACTTACACTGTGAGTTTCTCTAGCTCGAGTGCAGGTAACAAATCAGTAGGAGTGTCGATTGGTGGCACCCAGTTATCCAGCTCTATTTCTTTGTTTTATGCTCAGGTCTTAAATCTGTCTGCTGCTGTATTCAGTCGTGATAAAGAATCCGCGAACGCAAATGGTAGTGACCAGATTACCGTAGCGGTTCAACTAAAAGACACCAATGGTGCTGACTATACATCGTCCGCGGGGGAGATTTCATTCTCTGTGCCTAGTGGGGTAACGGAAAAATCAAAAACAGACAACGGTGATGGTTCGTATACGGCAGTCTTTACAACGGTGAATGCAGGTAGTTATACCTTTGGTGCGAGCATAGGTAGCACTCAGTTGGCTAACGATGTTGAGCTTACTTTTAATGCTGTCATTGATTTATCGCAGTCGACATTGCAAGCCGATATCACCACTATTGCAGCAGATGGCAACAGTACTGCTCAGCTGACAGTCACGCTGAAAGACTACGCTGGCAATGCGTTTGTACCATCATCGAACAGTCCTGAGCTCACGATTACAGAGGGCTCTGCTAATAAGACGGAATTAGTGAATACAGGCGATGGGGTTTATACAAGCAGTATTAGCGCTAGCGTTGCTGGAGAGGTCACTGTTACCGCGACCTATGACTCTGGAACCATTGGTACATCAAACTTCACATTTGAGGCGGTAGCGCCAAGCGCTTCTCAGTCTACCATCACGAGTGATATTTCCACCTTTGGTGTGGGAGGCGCTCATAGCGCAGTTATCACGGTTGCTTTAAAGAAAGCCGATGGTAGTGCTTACACACAAAGCTACGGAGAGTTGGTGCTGAGTCCACAAGGTACGGGGTTAAGCTATGGTACTCCTGTAGATAATGGTGATGGTACGTACACGGTGTCAGTTACTGCAGATACTGCAGGCAGTTATGTCGTGAGTGCTACTTTTGGGGATCTCTCATTGAGTAATTCGTTGCCTTTAACGGTTACCCAAGTCGATGCTGCAGAAAGTGTTGTAACACCTACGGAGTTAAATGGTTCAGGTAATATCACGATCACGCTTAAAGATTCGAGTGGTACTAAATTAGAGCATGGAGGGCACAAAGTGACTGTGAGCTCTTATATTCTTACTGCTGGCGCGTTTGCTGAATTTAGTAATGTAGTTTTAGAAGATGCAGACTTTGAGATATATGCTGCAACTAGTGCCGCTGATAACGGAGATGGTAGCTACACCATTCCGGTTACCTGCCTGAAATCAACGGGTGTTAGAACATTTTCTGTAGAGCTTACAGCGGATAGTGTTGTTATTGATAGCGTAGATGTAACCTGCCCGTAAATCTCAGACAATACGAAGAAAAATGCCACTCAATATTGAGTGGCATTTTTATGTTTCGTCACTGTTAGGTTTGTTTAATCTAAAGCGACCAATTCTTTCTCATGGGTGTTTTCGCCCACCTCATGACAGCAATGGTTGTGGTGATCCTCGTAGCCATCATACGCGCATTCGCCAATATTGTTTCTAGGACAGATAAGATAGTGACTTCTATCGAGCAACTCTGTTTGACATATTGGACAGTACTTTTCCATAGCAACCTCCCACAACTAACGATTGAAAATTTCGTCCGTAGACACGAGTTCAAAGGTAATTTTAGACCCTAGATTATGACCGTGATGTGAAGGTTTTATGTGAGGGGAGGTGTGCGCTAACTGTCTTGACAAAGCTCTGACCGAGGGCGGAGTGAGGGTTCTTCTCGCATTTTCATTAGTAGTTTGATTTCAAAAGAAAAGGGGAGATTTAAAGTGTCGTTTTATACTTGATACTTTGCTGTATCTCGCCATAATTTTGCAGTTTCTTTTAGAAGCCACATCACAAAGATATTTGTCTTCATTTCGCGAAAAATTGTTGGAGTATTTTGGCTGTTTATAGGTTCGCTTTGAAGTCTTGGGTTTTGGCAATATGTCAGGCGAGAAAAGCACAGATAAACACAAGGTCAGCGGCTGGACTGACCTTTTTCTCGATAATTATATGAGGCTCAGTAGCTAAGCTCTTCTTTTGGAAATGTGCCTTCACCATTAGAAACGATAGCGTCTATTTGGATAGAAGCGTCCATAAAGATTTCTGATACACCGATGACAGTGCACGCCGGAAGTTCTTTATCAAAGTAGCTTGCTAAAATATCCTCCACAACTTGCAAGTCGCTGATATCTTTTAGCTGAATATTCAGCTTCACGATGTCGTCCATGACATGGTGCACGCTTCTGATGATGGCTTTGATGTTGTCGAGGCATTGCATGGTTTGCTCGCCTATGTCACTGGTAATAACTTCGCCATTCGACGGATGGATTGGCAGTTGTGCAGAAACGTTATTGTAATGCGAGAAGGCGACAGTTTGAGTTGAGAACTTGCTGATTGGTGCCGCCTCTGTGTTGTGGGCGCGAATCACAATCCCATGTCTATCTTCAATGGCTTGTGGTGGCGTTCCGTCCCCATGAGAAACCGTCGCGTCTATTTGTACCAAGGCGTCCATTGGTAACCCCTCAGCTTTGATGACAGTACGAGCGGGCACGTAGGCAACGCTTCTTGCGATCGCTGAGTCTGGGAAAAATGTGCTGTAGACTTGATTGACAGCAAAGGCATCGTCGAAACTTCTCAGGTGGATATTGAGTTTAACAATGTCATCAAAAGGGACATCAATACTATTCAGTATGCTCTTGATGTTTTTCAAACATTGTCGAGTTTGCGCTTTGATCCCGCCTTCAGCAATATTGCCTGTTTCTGGTTCAATCGGCAGTTGGGCTGAAATGTGGTTGTAATGTGAGAACGCAACACATTGGCTCGACAGCAAACTGGTTGGGGCTTTCGCTGTGTTTCTTACCAACTTGATCAGCTCGCAAGCTTCTTGAGGGTGTGTACCTTCACCGTTCGAAATGAGCGCGTCGATTTGAACCAAAGCGCCTTCTAAAGGCAGTGCAGCAACGGCAATTACGGTTCGAGTTGGAAGGTGGCTGATGAAGTATTGTTTATAAACCTCATCGACAGCATCCAGATCGGTCATAGATTTAAGATAAATCGTGATTTTAACGACGTCATTTAAGCTGTGCTCGATGCTATCCACGATAGACCTAATATTGCTTAAGCATTGCTTAGTTTGCTCTTTGATGCCCCCTTCCACTAACTTTTGGCTTTTTGGGTCAATCGGCAGTTGCGCTGAGATATTGTTGTAATGGGAGAAAGCTACCGATTGAGTTGAGCCGTCGTTGATTGGTGCATTTTCTGTATTTCTAGATACTTTGATGATTTCGCCGTGCATTTCGAATGTTCTCCAATTCTGGCTGCTGTAGGAACGCTGTGGGTACGCTGATACAGGCAATAGATAGCCAGATCTGCCGCTCAAAACAGAGGCAAGTCTGGCTATGTGTGCCGAATAAAACGTTAGTTAGTGAATGAGATCGTTATAGGGTGCTGAGGAAGGTTAGGATTTTGTCTTCGTGACGTTTGATGGTTTCTTCGCTTGGCGTGATGGCATCTTTATGAGTGAAGTAAACCAATATGGCCATTTGCGCTGTTAAGCGGTTCTCTGCTTCGTCGAATGCCACAGAGTATTCACTTTCTAGCGCACCGCGAGTGACTTCTTCTTTATCGTTTGCAGGTAAGCAGTGTAGAAGCATGGCACCTGGCTTCGCTTTTGCCATTAGTTCTTCCGTGATCACGTAGTCAGGCATGAAGGCAGCCAAGCGCTCTTCTTTCTCATCCATTTGAGTAACCCAGTAGAAGCTGTCGCCGTAGACCACATCACAATCGCTGATTCGCTCTACATCATCGGTGATCTCGATATGACCGCCAGACTCTTTGCAGAACGATTCTGCAAGCTCGACCCATTCTGGTTCCATGTGGTATTTAACCGGACCAATTTGCTTAAAGCCCATGCCGTATTTCGCACAAGTTAGCATCAATGAACGGCACACATCAGTAGCGTCACCCATGAATGCCAACGTCAGTTCATTAAGCTGGCGACCATCAGTGATGTGCTCACGAATAGTAAATAAGTCAGCCAGCATTTGTGTTGGATGGAAACGGGTATCTAGGCCGTTGATGACCGGTACGGTAGACATGTTTAACAAACCATCTAGCGTTTCAGGACTGTTAGTGCGAGCCATGATCACATCACACATGCGTGACAAAACACGTGAGGTATCATCAATCGATTCTTTGCCGCCAAGGTGGATATCTTTTGGCGATAAGAACAAAGCGTGACCACCAAGTAGCGTAGCGGCAACTTCAAATGAAACGCGTGTGCGAGTTGAGCCGGCTTCGAAAATCATACCTACTGACTTTCCTTTGAACAGCTGTGGGACCGCATTATCTTTACGCGCTTGTTTTAGGTAGCTCATCAATTCCATCATGTTGTCCATTTCTCGGACTGAGAAATCTTTCATAGACACCATATGCTCAATGTTTGCTTTGTGTAGGTCAGTTGCACTTGAAGAAGGTAATTTCATAATCATATTCCTATTTTCATCTGGGGCTTACCTAAGCTCGCCCCTTTTATTTTGAGTCGTTGGATTCGTATGGATTTAAACTTGAGGTACTTGTTGAGTAATGCAGTGGATATTGCCGCCACCGAGCAAAATCTCACGAGCAGGAACACCGTTTACTTCATAGCCTGGGTAGAGCTCCTCTAAGAGCGCAATCACCTCTGCGTCGTATCGCTTATCGAGTAGAGGTAGAACAATCTGGTTGTTCGTGATGAGATAGTTCGCGTACGAGGCAGCCAGACGCTCACCGGCTTCACGCTCCATCCCTTCGGCAATATCAATCCCTGCCGCTTCCTCTTTTGCCATGTACAAAGGACCTGGCATTGGCAGCTTATGGACTTTGATTCTTCGGTCTTTCGCGTCTCTTTGATTTGTGAGGCAGTCGTAGGCTTCGCGACTGATTTCGTACTGCGGATCATTCGGGTCATCACACCAAGTCAAAACCACTTCACCGGGTTTGACGATGTGGAGAATGTTATCGACGTGGCCATTGGTTTCGTCGTTGTATAAGCCACGAGGCAACCAAACAATTTTCTCCACATTAAGGTGCTCACGGAGAATTTTGCTCAGCTCTTCCTTGCTTAGCTCTGGGTTACGGCTCTCGTCCAGTAGGCATTCTTCTGTGGTGTACAATGTGCCTTCGCCATCGATGTGAATTGAGCCACCTTCAAGGATTATTGGTGCTCTGTAACGTGCATCAGCCGTAATTTCACACATTTTCTGAGCCACTTGATCATCGCGTTTCCATGGCCAATACAGACCATCCACAAACCCGCCCCAAGCATTAAACTCCCAGTCGACACCACGACGCTCACCGTCGTCATTTACGACATAGCTTGCGCCGATATCACGCATCCAAGAGTCATCGGTCGACACTTCCAAAACGCGAATATCATCAGGTAAGCGAGATACCGCATTGTCATATTGCTCTGCGCTTACCAGCATCGTGACAGGTGTGGTTTTGTTGATTTGCTTGGCTACGTCGGCAAACACTTTTTGTGCAGGCTTCGCACCGTTACGCCAGTTATCCGTGCGCTCTGGCCAAGCCATCCAAATTTCACTCTGAGGTTCGTGCTCACCAGGCATTCTGAACCCGTCTTGCTTTGGTGTGGTTTCTAAAAGCTTTTTCATTGTCTATCTCCTGAACTAAGCCTCAGCTTTTTGTTCCATTTGTTGATTTTTGCGTTTCAAGGCACCGAGTAAGATCCACTCGCCAATTAAGATTGTGGTGATGACGCCGATTAATACCGGAGCGGTGTAGTTCCAATCGGCAACGGTTAGGTCAAGTGCTTCTGGGAAGATGAAGAGCACCACCGCTTGTAAAATGACGAAGAAGCACACAATGGACATAACAAACTGCAACCCCATGCCGCCAGGGACTTTAAATGGGCGTTCGCGCTCACCATCTACCAAGCGCAGCTTGAGATAAGCAGGGAACATGAACAGATAAGGCAATAAAAAAATGCAGCTTGAAAAGGCGAAGATGGACCAAAACAAGTCGTCATTACCTTGAGCAAATAGGGCGTATGACAAGATCACCACGGTAGAAACTGTGCCGGTGATATTGTTCGCACCCACTGGAGATCCCTTGTCCGACATTTTTGCTACAGCGGCTGGTAGTTCACCTTCTTGAGCGGCTTCGGCAGCAGCGCGACTTGCACCCATTGTCCAACTCACCATGTTGCCGATGAGCGTTAATAGTGCACAGACACCAAAGAAATACACCATGGCATTGCCCAATGGACCATCACCAAATAAGGTTTTAAATGTGTCGATTAACCCAGCGACCAGACCGATACTTTCAACAGGTAACGCCATCAGAATGCCAATCGTGCCGAAGATGTAGAGGAACGCAGTGATACCAATAGAAAGGAATACGGCTTTTGGCATATCACGCACGTCCTTCATCTCTTTCGTCATGGTTGCAACCAATTCGAAACCCATTAGGTTGAAGACAATAGCAGGAAGAAACGCAACCGCTGAGTCGAGAGTTGGCACCATGGCAGACAAAGAAAATTCGTTTGCGACGCCATGTTTCATTGCGTAAACAAAGCCCCCTACACCTAGCGTGCCGATCACTAAGATTTTTAGGATGGCGCCTACATTCGTGACCCAAACGCCAATGTCTGCCGATACGTTGCAAATCCACACGGTGAACCAAGTCAACGCAATGCAAATCGCTATTTGGCCCCACAACGATAGATCTGGCATGAATAGCTCGGCAAACATGCCTGCAAACATGATGTATACCGCTGGCATCCATAGACCGACGTTAATCCAATAGAACCAAGTGGTACGAACTGCCCATTTAAAATTGAACGCCTCTTTTACCCAATCATAAATACCGCCGTCACCAGGGTAGGTCGTGCTTAATTCCGAGGTGATGAATCCATAGGGAATGACGAAAAAGATCAGCATTACGACCCACCACCCGATTGAGCTGACCCCGATACTGGCGGATGCCGTGAGTGTGTCGACCACCAGTACTGCACATAACGTAAATAGTGCAATACTCATGACCCCCATTTTTCCTTGAGTTTCGTTGCTCATTGTTTCGCTCCTTAACTACCGAATATGGCAATTATTAAAAGTGAAATTTATGTAACGAACCTTGATGCGAATTTAATATCGGCTGTGGATAGGTTAATTGCGCTGGAAATTAAAAGAAGTTAGGCATTTTTAGAGGAAAAAAACGTAATTATCGAAATACTTGTTCTTGATCAATTTATGAAATTCAGATTTTTCTTACTTAGCTAAGCACAAAAATATATACGAGATCACATATCGAGTTTCAGTGTGCTAATAATAATGAGTTCGTGATGTCAATAAGGTTTTCTAAGCCAGAATATGGACAGGAATCGAATTGTGATTTTTATCTCCAATCCTTTGCTGTGAATTCAATACAGTGAGTTGAGTCTATTCTGACGTCACTTATTTGGAGATTTAGATATGTCAAAACCTATTATTGTTGTGGCTGTTGGGGGTAACGCTCTATTGCAACGTGGAGAGGTGATGAGTTGTGAAAACCAACAGAAAAGTATCGCGCAAACCGCGAGTTCACTGGCTGAATTGAGTAAAAACTACCGTTTAGTCATTGTGCATGGTAATGGTCCTCAAGTTGGCCTGCTTTCTTTGCAGAATAATGCTTACAAAGATTGTCCTCCTTATCCTTTTGATGTTCTTGGAGCAGAGACGCAAGGCATGATTGGGTATTTGATTCAACAAGGACTTAATGCTGCGATTGAAGACCGCTATACCACGACGATACTGACGCGAATTGTCGTCGACGAAAACGACCCTGCTGTTGCGGATCCTTCCAAGTTCATCGGGCCAGTGTATACCGAGGAGCAAGCGAAACAACTTGCTGAGGCAAATCATTGGGTTGTGAAACCTGATGGTGCGCATTGGCGCCGTGTCGTCCCTTCTCCTAAGCCACAAGAGATCTTAGAAATCAAAGCAATCAAAGACTTACTTGAAAAAGAACACCTGATCATTTGTGGTGGCGGCGGCGGTGCGCCAGTGATTGAAAAAGACGGGGCGTATGTCGGTTTTGAAGCGGTTATTGATAAGGACATGACAGCGGCATTAATAGCAGAACAAATTGGGGCGGAGCATTTGCTGATTCTGACCGATGGCACCCACGTTTGTCTTAACTGGGGAACACCACAAGAGCAAAAGCTAGAGAATGTGAGCATTGAGCAAATGAAGCAATATTCTTTCCCTGCAGGATCGATGGGACCGAAAGTCGATGCATGCTGCCAGTTTGTTGAAAAAACAGGACAAAGTGGTCATATCGGTGATTTATCTTTTGCGTTAGAAATCATTGAAGGGAAGTCTGGTACACATATACAACCATAATATGCAAATAAGTTAATTCACAAATCAATAAGGTCGCATGTCAAAGTTACGGTCGCTTTTGGCGGACATTGATAGTGTGACCTTATATATTAGGTGTTAATTAAAATTTGGAAGGACAACATCACGATGCGAAAAGTTAGTACGGAAACAAAATTGTTGAAAATTAACGAAGCAGTTGTCCGCTTGATGGAAAGGCGAGAAGCGACGGATATTTCCATGTACGACGTTGCTAAAGAGTGCGGAATGGCAACGTCAACGGTTTATCATCATTATCCGAATATAGAAAACTTATTTCATAGTTTATTGGAGAATGTTTTTGTCGATTTCGACTTATTATTAAAGCAATGTGTTGATGAAGAACAAGTTCTACATTGGACCGATATTAATCGAATGATAGAAACCGCTTATGTGAATTACTACAATAACAATCCAATTGCCAAAAAGTTGATATTAGGGCGCCACACGTTTGCAGAGTTAGGTCATGCAGATACAGAACACGACCTTGAGCTAGGACATCAAGTTGAGATGATTTATCGCCAGTTCTTCGACATTCCTCAGCTACCTCAACCGATTAATATTTTTGCTATATCCCTGCAAGTTGCCGACAAAATCTATTCTCTCTCTTACCGCAAATATGGCTACATCACCCCAGAGCTGGCAAAAGAAGCCCTTCGCCTGTCTGAGTCATACCTTCAGCTCTACATTCCCCCAATTTGTCAGAAAGTTGATTTTCATGCGTGCTGAAGCAAAACACAGATAAAAACAAGGTCAGCTGTAGGGCTGACCTTTTTGGTTTAACATGCCTCAGCGTGATGCTCTTGTTGAAAGCGAGAATCTTGCTTTGAATGTTTCGGTACAAAACAGAGCTTGTCTGCGGACATCTTCAAACCATTTTGCATCTTGATATGAGTGACGGCCCAAATCACGCAACCATGAGGGAGGTTGAACAGTGAGCGAGTTTGAGTGAAAAGGACGCCATCATCATAAGCAGGTGTAACGTTGATAGCTTTACCTTGCCATGCTTGACGAACGCTTTTCACATCAATGTTAGGCGCCAATCTTCGAATGGTTCTAACGTTCCGTTGCCATTGGAGTCTCTGAATTGATAACCATCAACACTCAGTACGTCATGTACTCGAGAGAAGACTTCTGGTTGAACATAGCTGTTGTCATCGTCGGATGAATTACACCCTGCGAGAACAAGCGCCACTGCGATAGGAGTGAGTTGGGTAAGACGTTTCATGTCGCTGTCCTAATGTTGGTATAGTTGTTTGTTCTAGACCAATATTAATAATTACCCGCATTTTGGTTAACCAAATTTAATTAAACTACAGATTTGGATCACCATATTTTTTATTTAGGTGATTTAACTCAATCTATTATTAAAAATAGGTTGACCACATTAAATGTTATCGTGATTTTGAATTGAGGTTTTGTTTGATTAATTTCATTTAAATCATGTAGTTATATAAGTGTTAGGTTGCTTCCAAATTCTATGTAATATCATGACTGCTATTATTTACTTCGGAACGATTACTTGATTATAAAAAGGGACAAATACATCAGTTATCATTCACAGTTTTCATCTGATTATTAATTTTATTTGATTGATACAAGCGATATATAGTCAGTAAGTTGGTGATGATAAATGTACTTTCGACCAATGAGCCGCCGATAGAGCCAAGCCAAATATTGTGGCTGACCCAGCAGAACGAATTAAACAAAATTAAGCTGCGTAGGGTGATGCCTTGTTTGGAAAAGAGCGCCCAAGTGGCGACGGACGATCCGATTACCGTGAGTAACTCAAAAAAGTGGGTGATGTTTGGTAGGGTCATCAGCCACATCAGGGCAATGAAGAACCACATCACTTTGCGTGATTGGGTTTTGATTGAGGCGAAACTGCGAATGCCATTAATGATTACGCCAATGGCCGCGACAGCTGCCCCCATTAGGGTAAAGTGAATACCCATGATGAAACAAAACGCCATCATCTGATAGCGAAAGCGCATGTCGTCTTTCTGCCAGAATGCCATCACGCCAACCATAAACGCGATGCCACCAACGGCTTGTGCTAACCAGTTTTCCATTTATTTTCCTAGAGTGTTGGACTTTGATTCATCTCGTTAAGTGAGTAGGCAAATGACCATCCTGCAAAGTTGCCGCTCTTTTAGAGTTCGATTCGCTCTGTGAGTAGATCCTGAATCACGCTCGTGCCTCGCTTTTCAGGGTGACGATTAGGGCGATATTTGTCATATCGTCATTCGACGAGCCTAGGCGAGATCAGGAATCTACTTACCGGGATAACCCAATCAATTGAGCTACGCTTTGAACGAATCAGCCCTCCACAAAGGGAGGGCTGGGCACTTCATCTAATTCGCTAAGGGGTTACCCAAGAGCCTTGAGGTTACTTACCAATCATTACTCATTTACAAGTGCTACTGCTTCGCGAGTTAGGCGAGCAAGTTCTTCCCAGTTGCCCGCTTCGATCAGCTTCTTGTCTACCATCCACGTACCACCACATGCCAATACGCGCGGGATAGCTAAGTAATCTTTGATGTTCGCAGGGTTAATGCCACCAGTAGGCATCAGTTCAATGTCGGTGTATGGCGCAAGTAGCGATTTCACCATGTTGATGCCGCCAGAAGCTTCGGCAGGGAAGAACTTCAAGGTGGTTAATCCCATTTCCAGTGCAGCTTCAACTGTGCTTGGGTTGTTCACCCCCGGTACGATATCAATCCCGATTTCTTGGCACGCTTTCACGGTATTTGGGTTAAAGCCAGGCGATACGATAAAGGTTGCGCCTGCTTCTTTTGCAGCAATTGCTTGCTCTCGGTTCAGTACCGTACCTGCGCCAATCAGCATGTCTGGCTGGGTTTCACGCAGTAGGCGAATCGCTTCTACCGCGGCTGCTGAACGGAAGGTGATTTCAGCCGCTGGTAGTCCGTTTTCTGCCAGTACTTTACCCAGTGGGATAATGTCTTCTGCTTTATCAATGGCGATAACAGGGATGACTTTCAGAGCTTTCAATTGTTCTTTAATACTAGACATGAGTGTTCCTTAAACGACGCCAAGCGCCGGTTGTGTGAATGCTTTGGGAATGATGGCACCGCGATGTTGAATCACAGCACCTGCCAGTGCGTTGCCTCTTTGACATGAGGTCGCTAGATCGGCGCCAGCAAGGTATGCTGATAAAAAGCCCCCATTGAATGAGTCGCCCGCCGATGTGGTGTCCACCACTTGAGCGACAGGTTGGGTCGGCACGGCTTGTGGAGCCAGAGCCGCGCTCGAACCCTGATTTGTTGAGTCTTGAACCAAGCAACCATCTGCGCCGAGTTTGACGATGCATTTGCCCACGCCAAGAGAGGTAAGGCGTTCAATGGTTTGCTCTGGTGTTTCGTCACCCCAGATCAATTGCTCATCATCAAAAGTCACCAAGGCAATGTCGGTCAGTTGATACATGGCTTGGTACACGTTTTTAACGGTTTGATTATCGTCTTGAGGCCATAGCGCTGGGCGGAAGTTGCTATCAAAAGCAATCTCAACACCTTGAGCTTTAAGCTCGACCAATAAGTTGAGCAGCAAAATTCGGTCTTCTTCCGGTAAGATAGCTAAAGAAATACCGCTGAGAAATACCGCATCAACCTGAGTTAACGCTTGTTTAACCATTCCAAGATTTGGATGTTGAAGTAAGTAACGCGCAGCTGATTGGTTGCGCCAATATAAGAACGTACGCTCACCTTGGTCATCAAGCTGAATCAAATACAAACCCGGTGTACGAGTTTCATCGCGCAGCACTAAGTCTGTCGAAATGCCTTCTTCTTGCCAGCGAGTGAGCATGCCTGTACTGATCGGGTCATTGCCAAGTGCGGTAACATAAGAAACTTTAACGTCATCGGATTTGGTATTGGCTTCGCAGCCGCGGCTCAAATAAACCGCAGCGTTGAGCGTATCCCCACCAAACGTTTGATGCATTGAGCCGAACGGTTTGCCATTCAGCTCAATCATGCATTCACCAATAATGGCGATGTGCTTCATTGGTTACGCCCTCTCTTCAAAGTAGCGTTTTGCGTTACCAAAACAGATGTCTTCGACCATAGGACCAAGCAACGATAGGTCATTTGGAACTTCGCCGTTCTCTGCCCAACGACCGACCATGTCACACAGGATGCGGCGGAAGTATTCGTGGCGGGTGTAAGACAAGAAGCTGCGCGAGTCCGTTAACATGCCGACGAATTGGCTGAGCAAACCAAGTTGAGAAAGCTGTTCCATTTGGCGTTGCATGCCGTCTTTCTGGTCGTTGAACCACCAACCCGAGCCAAACTGCACTTTGCCCGCGATGCCACCACCTTGGAAGTTACCAATCATGGTCGCCATCATTTCATTATCACGAGGGTTCAAACAGTAAAGAATGGTGCGAGGCAGCTCGTTGGTTTGATCCATTTCATCTAACAGATGTGCCAGTTCAAAGGCAAATGGTCGATCGCCAATCGAGTCAAAGCCAGCGTCGGCACCTAACAGTTGGAACATGCGTGTGCTGTTGTTGCGCTGCGCGCCAATATGAAGCTGCATGACCCAGCCCAATTGCGCGTAGCGTTTGCCGAGCCAAACTTGAACTGCGGTAGAGAACTGCGCACATTCAAGCTCAGACAACACTTCGCCATTCAAACGACGGGTCAGCAACGCATCTAAATCAGCTTCGCTTGGAATTGGCGCGTAACGGACGATCTCAATGCCGTGGTCTGCCGCACGACAACCATGTGCATTGAAGTGCGCCAAACGTTTATCGAGTGCACTCAATAAATCATCAAAGCGGCGGATCTCAATGTCTGCTACTTCGCCCAGTTTGTGCATGTAATCCGCAAACACGTCCAATTCAATCTTGAACGCTTTATCCGGACGCCAGCTTGGCAGCACTTTGACGTTAAAGGTATCGTCTTCTGCGATCGCTTTGTGGTGTTCTAGTGAATCGATAGGATCATCAGTTGTGCCCGCCATTACAACGTTCATTTGCTGCATGATGCCGCGAGCTGTAAATTCAGGTGTCGCCAGTAGCTCATTACATTGATGCCAAATTTGGTCAGCAGTATCTGGACTAAACAGTGTTTTGGTAATGCCGAATGGGCGACGCAGTTCTAAGTGTGTCCAGTGGTAAAGCGGGTTGCCCAAGGTTTGAGGAACCGTCTTCGCCCACGCCATGTATTTGTCATAATCGCTCGCGTCACCGGTAATCAAACGCTCTTCAATGCCTGCCGAGCGCATACCACGCCATTTGTAGTGATCGCCTTCAAGCCAGATTTGACCCAAGTTATCGAACTGACGATTTTGTGCCACTTCCGCTGGATTTAGGTGGCAGTGGTAATCATAAATTGGCTGGTGGAACGCATGCTCATGGTACAAGCGACGCGCAGTTTCATTTGAGAGTAAAAAGTCTTCACACAAGAAATTCTTCATCGTTAACTCCTATTACAGCGCAGCGACGGTGGCACGAGCACCGTTATCGATTAGCGATTGGTAAGCACTGCTCACCGCATCAATCACTTGTGGGTTTTGACCAAGCTCTGCAGGGAAGATGGCTTCAACCGCGAGCAACGCAGGAACAACAGAAACGTTCAAGCCGTGTTGGTTGCAGATCTGACGTAGTGTCTCTGCCATTGGATCGCGGACATCAATGTCGTTACCTTGCTCGTCTACGCCGGATACGTAGCGCATCCAACCTGCAATCGCTGTTGCCAACCATGAGAAGTTAGAGCCTTGAGCAAGGTGGAATCGTAAGCTGCCACCCATGCGTTGTGGGATCTTCTGGCTGCCATCCATCGCGATTTGCCATGTTTTGTGTTTCAAACTTGGGTTGGTGAAGCGCTCGATAAGCAGTTTAGCGTAGCTTTCTAAATCGGTGCCTTCTGGCATGGTCAGCGAAGGGGCTTGTGCTTGCATCATCATGTCGAATGCCGCTTTGCGGTAGCCTTCATCTGTCATGGTGTCAGAGATGTGCGCGTAACCGCCAAGGTAACCTAGGTAGGCTAGGAACGAATGGCTACCATTTAGCATGCGCAGCTTCATTTCTTCGTAAGGCACAACGTCGGCAACAAATTCTGCGCCAGCCACGCTCCAATCTGGGCGACCAGCCACGAAGTTATCCTCGATAACCCATTGGCGGAATGGTTCACAAGCGATGCCACATGGATCTTCACAGCCAAGTAGCTCAGCGATTTCAGTCAGTGTCTCTTCGGTTGCTGCTGGCACAATGCGGTCAACCATGGTGCAAGGGAAGGTAACGTTGGTTTCAATCCAGTCACACAATTCTGGGTCGAGCAGTTGAGCGAACTCAAGTACCGCTGCTTTTGCTACGTGACCGTTCTCTTGCACGTTATCGCAAGACATCACGGTAAATGGCGTCAGACCGCGTTCACGGCGCATCTTCAGCGCTTGCACGATGTAACCCAGTGCCGATTTTGGCTCAGTTGGGTTGGCAAGGTCAGCAATGACTAGCGGATTGTTTTTATCAAGCGTGCCCGTCGCTGGGTCAGCGCAGTAGCCTTTCTCGGTAATTGTCATTGAAACGATCGCCACTTGTGGCTCTGTCATTTTTTCTAACACCGCTTGAATGCTGTCGAGGCTTGGGTGGAGTGATTCGGTCACTGAGCCAATCACTTTTACCTCTGTCGATCCTGCGCCTTTTTCTGCCACTGTATAGAGGTGGTCTTGTGCGCGCAGCGATTGAATTAACTCTTCACCACCAAATAGGTTGATTTCGCAAATGCCCCAATCCGAGCCTGTTTTGCTTAGCATTTCATTGGTGAATAGAGCTTGGTGCGCTCGGTGGAATGCACCAAAACCAAGGTGAACAATACGGCTTTTAAGCGTTGAGCGGTCGTAGTCCGGAAGCAGAACGTGGTCATTCAGAGTGGAATTCGAAATAGTCTTCATTTTGGTATCCCTTTTCCCGCAGGTGAACCTGCGGGATGGTTTATTTTAATCATTCGAATCTAGAGATCGTAACTCTAGAGCTTGTCACTAAGCGCTTAGTAGCCAAGAACAAGGTTAGGCAAGAACAGGCTTAGTTCAGGAATAAAGGTCACTGCCATTAGTGCCGCAATCAGTGCAACGTAGAATGGAAGTAGAGGCTTAATCACTTTGTCGATGGCAACGTTCGCCACAGAACAACCGATGAACAACGCGCTACCTACTGGTGGGGTACAGATACCGATAGCCAAGTTGAACGTCATCATGATGCCGAAGTGCACTGGGTCGATGCCCATATCCAGCGCGATTGGTAGGAAAATTGGCGTAAAGATCAGTACCGCTGGTGTCATATCCATGAAGATACCAACAATCAGCAGAATGATGTTGATGATCAGAAGAATCATCAGTGGGTTATCTGAAATAGCCAGTAGAGCGTCTGCGATCATGTAAGGAATATCAGCGTTTGCCATTGCCCAAGACATACCCATAGATGCGCCAACCAACAGCAATACGATAGAGGTGGTGACTGCAGATTCTAGGATGATCTTAGGAAGGTCTCGCCATTTCACTTCACGGTAAATCAGTACAGCAAGGGCGAAGGTGTACACCACCGCGATAGCTGAGGCTTCTGTTGCGGTGAAGATACCGCCGATAATGCCACCCATGATGATCACAATCAGTGCCAGAGATGGCGCTGCTTTTAAGAACGTATCCCAAACCATTGCAAGAGAAGGGCGTGCTGCGATTGGGTAACCACGACGTTTCGCAATAATGCCTGCCACTACCATGATGCTCAGACCCATCAAGATGCCAGGAATGTAACCCGCTAGGAACAATGCTGCGATAGACGTACCACCAGACACTAATGAGAACACGATCAGTGTGTTACTTGGTGGGATCAACAAACCAGAAGGACAAGACGTAATGTTTACTGCGGCAGAGAAGTTTTCATCGTAACCGTCTTTCTTTTGCAGTGGAGACATAGTACCGCCAACCGCTGCAGCAGACGCAACCGCTGAGCCAGAAATAGAGCCAAACATCATGTTCGCCATCACGTTTACGTGTGCTAGAGAACCAGGAAGACGGCCACCTAAAACTTTAGCAAAGTTAATCAGGCGAAGTGCGATACCGCCTTGGTTCATGATGTTGCCCGCCAAGATAAAGAACGGGATTGCCAATAGGGCGAAGTTATCGAGACCTGCCGCCATACGCTGCGCGACAACGGCGATAGCAGGCTCTAACGGTAAGCTCATTAAAATGGTCGCTAACGACGACAAGCCGATAGCAAAAGAGACCGGTACACCAATCGCAAGCAGGACTGCGAAGCTACCGAATAGGGTAAGAATTAATTGCCATTCCATTGTGGAACCCTCTATTGATCAAGTTGGGTGTCGGTGAGTAGGGCTTCACCAGACGTCAATTGTTTGATGCGGTCAAAAGCAAATACCGCAGAGTAGAAGATCATCAGTGCGCCACTAATTGGAAGGCAGAAGTAGATGTAGCCCATTTCCAAGCCTAGTGCTGGCGTTAACTGACCCGTAGCCAGTGTTTTCATCGCCAGTTGAGTACCGCCGTGAACCAATACCACGTAAGAGAACAGGGCAATGGCAATTTGGATGACGATTTCATTGATGAGTTTGCGTTTGCCTTGCAGCTTCATTGTCAGCAAGTCGATAGCAAGGTGACGTTTCAGACCAGTGGTGTATGCGGCACCAATAAGGGCTACCCACATAAAGAGATAACGAGCAAGTTCATCGGTCACGGTACTTGGTCTACCAATAACGTAACGAGATAGCACTTGCCAGACCACGCAAAAAACGAGGAAGGTCGACAGAGAGATGGTAAAGGCGGCCAACCCTCTATTTATGTATTTGACCAATTTATTCATTTTAGTTTCCTTTCAGTAAATACGCGTATCTCATAACAATTGGTTTACCAATGTAAGAATGTGTTTCTGTGTAGGGCAGTAACATACGCTAATCTTTCTGGTCGGATTATAAGTTAGCCGATTTGGTTGTCACGTGAGCAGGTTCACAAATGGATTGGTTGACCAATTTAAGGGTTCTTATTGTGATTTTGGTCAATCAATTTGCTTTTTTGTTTTGACGATAGGTTTTTCGATCGCCAATAATGACCTCGAAACAAGAAATACCGTGAAAAATTAAAACTACCCTACATATTGGACAACCAATCCAAGGAGAATAGAACAATGATGACGCGTAAGACTCTTTTAAGCGCTGTAGTAGGTGCTGCAATGACCTTCGGCGCCACTGCTTCTGCTTATGCTGCGACCACTTTGAAGCTAAGTCACAACCACCCTCGTGACCATGCAGTACATAAAGCAATGGACTTTATGGCAAAAGAAGTTCGTGAAATGACAGACGGTGAAGTTCGTATCCGTATTTACCCAGATGCGCAGCTAGGTACACAGCGTGAATCCATGGAGCTAATGCAAAACGGCGCTCTAGATATGGTGAAGAGCAACGCGGCAGAATTGGAAGCTTTCTCCCCAGCTTACGCAGCATTCAACATGCCTTACTTATTCCGCGATAAAGACCACTATTACAAAGTGACAGACGGTGAAGTAGGTCGTGAAATCCTTAACTCTTCTGCGGATAGCG
This sequence comes from Vibrio sp. M260121, assembly GCF_036533715.1. Lineage (NCBI taxonomy): Bacteria > Pseudomonadati > Pseudomonadota > Gammaproteobacteria > Vibrionales > Vibrionaceae > Vibrio > Vibrio sp. M260121. The sequence goes on from NZ_JATABF010000003.1 coordinate 210,494, forward strand.
GCTTTATTGGTGTGACTTACTACGACGCGGGCGCTCGTAGCTTCTACACCAATAAACCAATCAATACGCCGGAAGATCTAAAAGGTCTGAAAGTGCGCGTACAGCCAAGCCCATCTGCGATTGCAATGGTAAAAGCGTTAGGTGGTAACCCAACACCATTGGCATACGGTGAGCTATACACGGCCTTGCAACAAGGCGTGGTCGATGCGGCGGAAAACAACATCCCATCGTTCAGCTTGAGCCGTCACAGTGAAGTATCGAAATACTTCAGCTTGGATGAGCACACCATGGTGCCAGACATCTTGGTTATCTCTACTAAGACGTATGACAAGCTAACGCCAGAGCAGCAACAAGCACTGATGAAAGCAGCGGCAGACTCTTCTGAATACATGAAGAAGCTATGGGCTGAGTCAGAAGCGAAAGAGCGCTCGAAAGCAGAGAAGATGGGTGTGACTTTTGTAGAGCCAAATAAAGCGGCATTTGTTGAAGCGGTTCAACCAATGTATGCGGACCTAGAAAAGACAAATCCTGAATTAAATGAATTGGTTGAGAAAATTAAAGCCGTTCAATAATTCACAATTTAATTAGTACGAAACAATCGAAAACAACGTGTTACCACATTCTGGTACATAGAGGTTGACCAATTGTTATTGGTCGTTATGATGGCGTGAGAAGTTAGATGGAATATAGTGATAATATCATCATGATGCCTTTTGAACCGAAAAGACCGTATCAAGAGATCGGTTTAGTCCTTAGACAAGAACTCATCAACGGCCACTACAAGGTCGGAGATAGGTTGCCGCCTGAGCGCGATATCGCAGAACGTCTCGACGTTAGCCGCACAGTAGTGCGCGAAGCGATCATCATGCTGGAGCTGGAAAACCTTGTCGAAGTGAAGAAAGGTTCAGGGGTGTATGTCATCAATATTCCATCTCAACCGAACTCCCGTGAGAACGTGATCAGCGATGATGCCGGTCCGTTTGAAATGCTCCAAGCTCGCCAGTTGCTTGAAAGTAACATTGCGGAATTTGCAGCGATGCAAGTAACGCCAGGCGATATCGTGAAAATGCGCGCAGCCCTTGAGTTAGAACGAGAAGAACTCGCCAGTGGCACCGCAGATTGTAACGGTGATGAGAAGTTTCATATGTGCATTGCAGAGGCAACCCAAAACTCTGTGCTGGTGGACATGCTGAAGCAATCTTGGGAGCGACGCGAGAGCAGCCCAATGTGGAATAAGCTCCATTCCCGCATTGCTGGTCAAGACTACCGTGAAGAGTGGTTAGACGATCACGCCAAAATCCTCGCCGCATTGCAGCGTAAAGATCCTATCGCTGCGAAAAATGCCATGTGGCAACACCTTGAAAATGTTAAACAGCGCCTGTTAGAGCTGTCTGACATCGATGACCCAGATTTTGATGGTTACTTATTCAGTTCCAACCCTGTTGTTCTGCAGGGTGGTGAAAACAGTTAACCACATTGCCGGCTTCGGTCGGCTCTAGTCAGCGCAGCTGCATTATCGTGGCTGCATATTAAGAAGTCGTTGTGCACTTAGCTTGAATAATTCGAGCGGGCTGAGTGCGTCTTAAAAAAGGTGAGTGTCATGGAACAAACTTGGCGTTGGTACGGTCCGAATGACCCAGTGTCGCTAGACGATATTCGTCAAGCAGGCGCAACAGGCATCGTGAATGCCTTGCACCACATTCCAAATGGTGAAGTGTGGTCGAAAGAAGAGATTTTAAAACGTAAAGCCATCATTGAAGAGAAAGGCTTAACGTGGTCAGTGGTTGAAAGTGTTCCTGTTCACGAAGAAATCAAAACTCAGACGGGCAACTTCCAACAGTGGATCGATAACTATAAACAAACGCTGCGTAATCTAGCAGAGTGCGGCGTAGATACGGTCTGCTACAACTTTATGCCAGTACTCGACTGGACACGTACCGACCTAGAATTTGAAATGCCGGATGGTTCTAAAGCATTGCGCTTTGACCAAATCGCTTTTGCGGCATTTGAGCTGCACATTCTTAAACGTCCGGGCGCCGCAGCGGATTACACCGAAGCAGAACAAGCGCAGGCGCTGGAATACTTTAACAACATGACGGCGGAGCAAATCCAGCAACTGACAAGCAACATCATTGCTGGTCTGCCGGGTGCAGAAGAAGGCTACACGTTAGAAGAGTTCCAAGCACAATTGGATCGCTACGCAGGCATCAGCAAAGACAAGCTGCGTGAGCACATGGCGCATTTCTTGGCAGAGCTCATGCCTGTGTGTGAAGCGCATGGCTTGAAGCTTGCTGTACATCCAGACGATCCACCGCGCCCAATTCTTGGCTTGCCGCGTATTGTTTCAACCATCGAAGACATCGATTGGTTAACCGAAAAAGTACCGAGCAAGATGAACGGCTTAACCATGTGTACCGGTTCTTACGGTGTGCGTGGTGACAACGACCTAGTGAAGATGATTAAAAAGCACGGTGACCGTGTTTACTTCACTCACTTGCGTTCGACCAAGCGTGAAGAAAGCAACCCGATGACGTTCCACGAAGCGGCGCACCTTGATGGCGATGTGGATATGTACAATGTGGTGATGGCGATTCTGGATGAAGAACAACGCCGAGCAGAAGTAGGCGATCACCGTTTAATTCCAATGCGCCCTGACCATGGTCACCAAATGTTGGATGACTTGAAGAAGAAGACCAACCCAGGCTACTCAGCCATTGGTCGCTTGAAGGGCCTTGCTGAAGTTCGTGGTCTAGAAATGGCACTAAAACGCGCGTTCTACACAAAGTAACGATTTACAATGTAAAACACCTTCAAAAGCGTAGAGTCTCGGCTCTGCGCTTTTTTGTTTTAACCATTCCAAATAAGAATAGATGCTAGTCATTTTCGTTGCTTTTAGCCGTTGGTGTTTGACTTTAATATACTTTCAAAGCCAAGAGGTGAATCTGTATGACGGTGTTATCAGTGTTGTTATTGCCAGCTTTTATCGGCGCTAGCTTGGTGAAAGTAATCGTTTGATGCAGGCTCTGAATAGATTCAGATTTATCTCCGGTCTGTTTATTTGGGCGTGATATGTGAGGGCGTAAAAGCTTTCTACTCCAACCCATGTCATGCCCTTTTAATCTTAAATAATGTGAAACTAAAAGGGCTAAGTAATGACAACAAGTAAATTTACAGCGGGTGATTTGTTTCCTTCAATCTCTTTGCCAACAGTTAATGGTGGCAGCATCGAGTTAGGTCAACCTTCTGGCAAAGCAGATTGGCGCCTGGTGGTGGTTTATCGAGGTAAACACTGCCCATTGTGCTCTCGTTACCTAAATGAACTGGAAGCGCTAAAAGCTCAGTTCTTACAAGTTGGTGTCGATATCGTAGCGGTCTCGGCGGACAGTGAAGAGCAAGTTACTCAACACATGGATAAACTAAACGTCACATATCCAATCGCTTATGGTCTGACAGTAGCTCAGATGCAAACACTTGGATTGTATATTTCTGAGCCACGCTCTGACAAAGAAACAGACCATTTGTTCGCGGAACCCGGTTTGTTTGTTGTTAATGACCAAGGTCGAGTACAGATCATTGATATATCAAACGGCCCATTTGTTCGTCCAGAACTGAATGTTTTGCTGTCTGGTTTGGCGTTTATTCGTAACCCGGAGAATAACTATCCGATTCGTGGTACTTATCAGCTTCATACTTAAGTCTTGCATTATGCTTGAGGTTGAATCTCCTCAATGAGTGACTTGCTTTAAAATAAGATGGCTCACTTGCGAGGTTGTGGTAAAGTCCGCGCCTGCGATTTACCGCATCTTTTACTGCCTCTTCAATCAAAAGCACAAGGTTAAGCTAATGCCATTTTCTACTCTCTCTTTGAGTTCTGAGCTGATTCACGCACTGCCAAAAGACTTTAAGAAGCCAACTGATATTCAGGCTTTGGCTATTCCTGAGCTACTCAGTGGTAAAGATGTGTTGGCATTGGCAAATACAGGCAGTGGTAAAACCCTTGCGTATGGTTTGCCTTTGTTGGAAAAGCTAAGTGTAAATCCAGAGCAAAAAGCGCTGATTCTAGTACCTACACGTGAACTGGCGACACAAGTGAGCGAGGCGATTAACCAAGTTGGTCAATCTATTGGTCTCAACGCAGTGTGTTTGTGTGGTGGCGTTGATAAAGAGCAGCAACTACAAGCACTTGCGTCAAATCCCCACATTCTTGTGGCGACAACCGGTCGTTTAGTTGATCTGGTGAACAACGGTTTGGTCCTGAGTAATATCCATTATCTAGTGTTGGATGAAGCGGATCGTTTACTGGATATGGGCTTTTGGCCAGACGTGCAAAATATTGCAGGGCAGATTTCAAACCAGCGTCAAACCGCGATGTTCTCAGCAACGTTTTCTGATGAGTTGAAGGGCAAAGCCAAGCAACTCATGCACGCACCAAAACAGGTAGCAGCGCATCAAGAAAACAGCACCAATCAAGCTATTGCCGAAACGCTGTATCTGGTCAACAAAGGTAGTAAAACCAAGGCATTGATTACACTGATTCAGCAGCACGCTTGGACGCAGGTATTGGTGTTTATCGGTGCAAAAGAGAACGCTGATGGTTTGGCGAAAAAGCTGAATAAAGCGGGTATCTCAACCAATGCGCTGCATGGCAATAAGAGCCAAGCAGAAAGAGAAGAAGCGCTGGCGCAGTTTAAATCCGGGCAAACACAGGTGTTGATTGCGACCGATCTCTTAGCGCGCGGTATTCATATCGAACAATTACCAGTGGTGATTAACTTTGAGTTGCCAATGCACGCAGAAACTTATGTACATCGCGTAGGACGTACCGCTCGTGCTGGTAAACAAGGCGTGGCGATGTCATTGGTCTGCCATGGCGAAGCGGAAGCGCTTGCGGCGATCCGTAACCTGACTCAACGTGAATTGCCAACGCAAGGCCTAGAAGGTTTTCCGGTAACGGACAAACCCTCAACAGGTGAGAGCAAACGCGCTCCGCGTGATAAAAAAGCCAACCGCCGAACCAATGCTAAGAAGAGCATTAAACAGTTCCAATCAAAGTCGAAGCGTTGAGCTGCTAAGCTAAAACAAGACCATAATCATAAAAAGCCATGTGGGAAATAAACCACATGGCTTTTGTTTTATTAGGGCTCATTATCGAGGCGCTTTTTCTGGTCGATGGCTCTGACCAATTAATTTCATCACTTTGCCTTGTTTCCACATCATTACTCCAGTGATAGCAACAAGAGGAACAAGAACAAACAACGTTAAGGTCATGAATGCATCGTTTGTCTTCAACGGTGAGTAGAGTGCTGCGCCTACAAGCAGAGCGCAAAAAATATGTGTCCATCTTAAAACCAATCTTACCAACTGTCCGTTCATCGTTTCTCTCCTTTGCTGTGTTAAGAGAAACAATACGGTCTTATGCTATCGATATTTGCAGTTTGCGACGAAGTGTCTTATCGAGCCGTGAATGGAACTATTTGAAGATAAACGGTAAGAGTTAATTAACCCATTGTTTATATGTATTTTTTCGCTTCTGTAGTCTATTTGGTGAATGAATCGTGTCAACGTTTGAGGAAGGATTATTCAATCTTATGGTTATTGTGTTTCTGGTAGGCTCTTTCAATGGTTTTGACTAGCCATTGATTGAGTGCTGCATCACGGTGACTTGATGGGTGACAGGCAACGAGTTTGATATTGCAATCAAAATCGTTGAGAGCAAAGTGCTTAAAACCTTCCAGTTTTGGAAAATAGGGAAGCGGGGTGACACAGTCGGTGTTTGTTATGCAACTTAAAAAAGCGTTTAGATCTTCAAACTTGAATTGAATACGATGTGCAATACCTTCACGTGTTAAGTGCTGAGAGAAGTTAATATATTCCGAGTTCCAGCCATTCACGCGCAAGATAGCTAAGGGGGACTGTAATGCTTCTTCAAGGCTTCTGGCCGGATGCTCCTTCCTTGCATATAAAGAGAATCGGTTTTCACCAATCACCTTTTGCTTGATCTCTTTTGATCAAAGGTCACTCCAAAACCCAACGGCGACGTGCACTTTTTCAGCAAGTAGATCTTGATAAGTAGAAGCTTGTCGGTTAATGAAGCTGAAGGTTGCCTTCGGGGCATCTTTTGCCAACATTTGCATTAAGTGTGGTTGAAAAATGTCTTGTAAAGCAGCGTTAATAGCAATCACGATCTCACCCTGAAATTCTTTAGGGTCAAACTTCTCGTTGGCAAAGGCCATTTGAATATCACTTCGTACCGCTTTGAGCTTTCGTTCTAGCATGACGGCATAAGGTGTTGGTGAGAGGCCTGACGATTTACGGATAAACAATTGATCGCCAGTTTCATCACGCAGCTTTTGTAAGCTTTTTGATAGGGCGCTTGGTGTTTTTCCAAGTCGTTTCGCCGCCGTACTGATGTTTTGAGTTTCTGCGATGGTAAGAAAGACTCGAATCAGGTTTAGATCAAAATGGTACTCAGCATGATGTTTCAAGAAGTGGAATCGATGATGAGTATTGTACTGTTATCCTTAATGCTAGAGCTTATTGCATGTCAATATATGTAGCTTTGATCAAATAAGGCCAAGCTACGAGATGTAAGCTTGGCCTTATTCTATGATTAATCTGCGTCTTTCTGGCGTTTATCCATTTTGGCGATCAGCACGACAGAGAGAATGAGCGTTGCATAAAATGCGATGTACCAAATCATAACGAATCCTTACTTGTCTGCGAGTTGAGGGCCGCGGCGAATCAGCCACGCGATATAGAGACTAAGGCTAGAGAACAGCACTGTTGTGATCATGACAAGCGTACCGATAGGGAAGCCAGCCGACTGCCCGTTTTGGTAGTTACCCCCACCAGTAAAGGTCGGAAGAACTTCGTAAATGATCCAAGGCTGACGACCAACCTCTGAAAGAGCCCAACCTACCAAATACGCCACCAATGCCATTGGAAGTGCAAGCATGGAAAACTTGGTCATCCAAGGTGAAGCGGTGTGCAATGTGTTTTTGCAACTCTTCACAGACCAGTAAGCAAACACGCCTGTAAGCAGAATCCCTAAACCAACCATAATGCGGAAGCTAAAGAATAAGAAAGTCACGTTTGTCATGGTGTCTTTGGCAGCATTTTTAATATCCGCATCGGTTTCAGACAAAATGTCGTCGGTGTATTTACCCAGCAGGTAAGCAAAGCCAAGATCTTTATGGTGCGCAAGCAGGCGTTGCTCCGCTTCTTGGTTAGTGCGGTCTTGCTGGTATTCCTGCATGGCTTGGTAGGCAATCATACCGCTACGAACTCGTTGCTCGTTTTCGTTGAGTAGTTGTTTGATGCCTTTAATCGGGTTCTTTTCATCACTACCTAATAGAAAGCCAAGAATGTAGGGTACGGAAATCTCATACTTGTTGGTCATCTCCTCCATATCAGGAATCGCAAATAGCACCAAGTGTGGGTCTGCATCTGTTTCCCATAGGGCTTCAAGCTGAGCCAGTTTCATCGGCTGAGTTTCTGCCACCGCTCTGCCTTGTTCATCGCCAGCGACCGCCAAAAATAGAGATAGCAGTAGACCGCTGACCGAAGCAATAAGTACCGTCTTTTGTACGAAGAACGCATGCTTTTTACGTAGCAAAAAGTAGCAGCTCATGCTTAACACAGCAGCAATACCGACAATGTAGGTAGCAGCAAAGTTATGGGCAAAACGTAGCGCTGTCATTGGCTGGAAGAAGTAAGCAGAGAAGCTGTCACGAACATACATCAAAGTATCTAAATCGAATGATGATGTGGTGTGAGGCGCATGCATCCAACCATTGACTGCAATGGCAGAAGATTCCGCAATCGCAGGCATCAGAGGTAAGATCCAAGTCGCGACCACATGTATTTTAGGCGGCAGTCGCTTCCATCCTGCTTGGCTGGTAATAAACGCAATCAGAGTCAATACGATCAAGGTTGATGGAATACGGCCAGTGAGATCTTCAGGATCGAGCACTTTGACGTAACTCCACCATACCGTCCAATCATCAGAAAACGGTGGTGTCGCAATGCCTAAAAATATGATCACAATAAAAGTCGGTAACAGCATTTTGCTGATGTACATTGCGGATGTTTTGTAGTCGATACGGGCTTTGTTGCGTAAATCGATGGAACTAAATCAATAGCTTGCGATCTGATCGGCTACATTCATTTAAGTCCTTAGTCTCATGCCTAAACCGCGTTACAAAACAAACAACTGGAAGCAATACAATCAAGCACTCATCAACCGCGGCTCTCTGACGTTTTGGATTGACGAGGAAGCGATAAGAGAGTGGAAACAAGACAAACAAAACAAGCGCGGGAGGCCTCGTATTTTCAGTGATTTAGCCATAACAACCGCCTTGATGGTAAAACGTATTTTTTCAATGCCACTTCGTGCTTCGCAAGGCTTTATGGATTCCGTTTTTCAACTTGCTCAACTTCCACTGCGTAGCCCTCACTACAGTTGTATCAGTCGTCGAGCCAAAGACGTTAATATGAGTTTCAAAACGAAAACCAAAGGGCCGATTCAGCACCTTGCTATCGATGCGACAGGTCTTAAGGTTTATGGTGAGGGCGAAAAAGTCAAAAAACATGGCACGGATGGTAAACGTAGAGTGTGGCGGAAATTACACCTCGCAGTAGATACGAGCACTCACGAAATTATTGCTGCAGAATTGAGTTTATCAACGGTGACTGATGCTGAAGTTCTGCCAAACTTACTTAAACAAACACGCCGAAAAATCCTTGAGATATCAGGTGATGGTGCCTATGACACAAGGGATTGCCACGAAGTAATCCAAATTAAACGAGCCGTAGCGCTTATCCCTCCAAGAGAGCGGGGGTTTGTTGCGTAATTCGATGGAACTAAATCAGGAAGTTACGATCTGATCGGCTACATCAGTTAATCATCGTAGCCTTATGCCGAAACCTTGTTACAAAACAACTAACTGGAAACAGTACAACAAAGCCCTAATCAATCGTGGTCCACTCACTTTCTGGATTGATGAAGAACCTATCAGTATTATGGTACTAACAGTTTGCATCCGTACCTTCCGAACAAACACCCAATAAATCCGGTAGATAGAGATAGCTTTGATTTAGACAGAGAAGCTTACTGGATAGAACGAGCAAACAACGAGATGAAAAAGAGATAGGCTATGTTAGATTCAAAAGTAATCAATTACTTAAAAGATAAAGAACAATGGTTTGAAGATGTCACTGCGTCTTATGAGCAAGCTTTGAGTTCAGTTGGCTTGGATTTGGATAGTGATATCGCTCAGTTTTATTTACATGCAGAGGATGGAGCTACTTTTTATAGTAAGAAGCAAGAAATATATCAAATTTGCTGGTTTGTCATTAATTCTGACTATCTTGATCTTCTTTCTTTAGTTAGAAATACTTACGAATTGTCAGAAGACTACATTCCGTTGAATGACCTTTCAAATGGCACCTACTTTTATAATAAAAAAGACCAAAGTGTTATTTTTCTTGAAGCTGGTGATGTTTTTTCTGCATTTAAAGAGGGGCATTTTCTGCATAAATGGAATGATTTCAATCAATTTATACTGTGGTTCTTTGAGCTAGATTGAGCTCAATATAGGCTTTGTTGCGTAATTCGTTTTGGAAGTCGATCAGGTCTATTTCGGTTAATCGTTAGCCAATACGGCAAGTTTTAGGCATACCAAGCCCTGTAATCTTATTCAACGCTTTGATCATCGCGTAGGTTTCACCCACTTGTGCGTTGTAATTTCTTAGACTTAACCGTCCACCAAGCAACTGCTTCACTCGATACATAGCGGTTTCAGATAGGAAGCGTTTATGGTAACCATAGCGCTCTTTCCAATGCTTGTTCGAACCATATAGTTTTTGGCAACCCACCGCTAAGTTTCTCGGATGACCTCGTTCCCAGAATGCCGCCCGCTCTCGGCTTTGTTGCTTAATTAAGTGATAAGACATGGCTGCCCCATGTTGATTGATACTTAAGCAATACACTGGGTTTCAGGCATACCAAGCCCTGTAATCTTGTTCAACGCTTTGATCATAGCGTAAGTCTCGCCAACCTGAGCGTTGTAATTTCTTAGGCTTAGTTTCCCACCTAACAACTGTTTTACCCGATACATTGCTGTCTCTGAGAGCGAGCGCTT